>JADFCT010000017.1 GCA_017161665.1 Candidatus Sumerlaeota bacterium | reverse complement strand
TCCATTCCGCCGATGACAGAAGAACGCCGGAGAGATGTGGCAAAAATGGCTCACAAAATGGGGGAAGACGCTCGCGTCGCCATCCGCAATGTGCGCCGACACATCAATGACTCGCTCAAAAAAGGCGAAAAAGACGGGGATATTTCCGAAGACGAACACAAGCACCTGCAAAAAGAAGTCCAAAAACTCACGGATGATCACATCAAACTGATCGACGAGGCTGTGCAGGCCAAAGAAAAGGAAATCATGGAAGTCTGATCGACGTGACGTTACCACGCCGACGCATGATTGACTACATTCGAGCGCCGAAAACGATTGGGGAATGAGTTGGATAGTCTTTCAAATGTGAATCCGGATGCCAACGATTCATCGGCGGCGTTGGCGGGACAGATTGATCCGGCCCGTTTACCCCGGCATATCGCCATCATCATGGACGGCAACGGGCGGTGGGCCAAGCAACAGGGATTTGTCGAACGCATCCGGGGCCATGAGGCCGCTGTCACGGCGGTGCGGGAATCCGTGCGCGGTTGTGGGGAACTGGGTGTCAAAGCCCTGACCCTGTTTGCGTTTTCGACGGAAAACTGGAACCGGCCTGCCGCGGAAGTCAATGCGCTGATGGCGCTCCTGAAACGTTTTCTGGCCTCGGAAGTTCCGGAACTCCACAAAAAAAACGTCAAACTGGCCTATAGCGGTGATGTGAGTGGTCTTCCAGAAGGAACGCAGAAGGTCCTGTATGAATCCTGCGAAACCCTGAGCCGAAACACAGGTCTGATCCTTAACCTGGCCCTCAACTATGGAGGGCGCCAGGAAATCGTTCACGCAGTTCGAGCCGTGGCGCGCGATGTGGCGGCCGGTTTGTTGCAACCGGACACCATCGACATCGAAGACATCAACGCCCGTCTCTTTCACCCCGAACTTGGGGATCCGGATCTCTTGATTCGAACGAGCGGCGAACTCCGAATCAGCAATTTCCTCTTGTGGCAAATCGCTTATACGGAAATCGTGGTTCTGCCGACGCTCTGGCCCGATTTCCGAAAAAAACATCTGTTCGAGTCCATCATTCAGTTCCAGCGTCGCGAACGCCGTTATGGAGGTATTGGATAGCCAATACCCTCTGGGCGCCTCTCTCGCTCCGCCACCGTTGCTGTTGTTCCCGATTCTGTTCCAATTCAAAGAGATTCTCACCATGTCCGCAAACACCGTACAAACCAAGAGTCAGGCCTTCAACGTACAGGGCGGTCGTCCGCTACGCGGAGACGTCGAAGTCATTGGAAACAAGAACGCCGCCCTGCCTCTCCTGGCGGCATGTCTGCTGACCGATGAGCCGATGATCCTGCGCCGGGCGCCGGATATCTTGGATGTTCGTTCCATGATTACGCTGATCCAATCGCTGGGCGCTTCGGTCACCCGCTGCGAGGATGGCGCGCTGGAAATCCAGGCCCGGCAATTATCTCCCGATCAGATCGACCTGGTTCTGGTGACGCGACTGCGAGCATCGATTCTTGTGGCGGGGCCGTTGCTGGCCCGCCTGGGCCGGGCCGAAATCTGGCGTCCCGGCGGATGCGTGATTGGACGGCGCCGCCTGGATACCCATCTGTTCGTTCTGGAAAAACTCGGCGCTGGACTCTCTGAAGGCGCCAGCCACACGCTGACGGCGCCCCACGGTCTGGTCGCTACGTCCCTCTGGTTGGACGAAGCAAGCGTTACGGGTACGGAAAACCTCATCATGGCTGCGACCCTGGCCAAAGGGACCACTCGTGTTTACAACGCCGCTTGTGAGCCGCACGTTCAGGACTTGTGTCATATGCTCAACAAAATGGGCGCGCACATCCACGGCATTGGAACCAATCTGCTGGAAATCGAAGGCGTCGATCGACTCCATGGCGTGGAACATGAGGTCATTGCCGACCATCAGGAAGTCGGCAGCCTGATCGCCGCCACGGTCGTCACGGGCGGGGAAACCCTGATTCGCCGCGCGGCGCCCGAACATTTACCCAATATCCTGGCCGGCTTTGAGCGATTGGGCGTCCATTGTCAAATCCGAGAGGACGCGGTGTTTGTTCCCGCCGATCAGTCTCTCGAAATTGTGCCCGAGGTTTCCGGCGCCATGGCGCGCCTGGCTGCGCAACCCTGGCCTCATTTTCCCACGGACCTTCTGAGCGTTATGATTGTCCTGGCCACCCAGTGCAAAGGCGCTTTGCTGCTCCACGACAAAATGTTTGAAAGTCGCATGTTCTTCGCCGACCGCGTGAATTCCATGGGCGCGCAGATTTCCATTTGTGACCCCCATCGTGTGATTGTCATGGGGCCCACGCCGTTGAAGGCGAGCCTGCAAACATCGCCCGACATCCGCGCGGGAGTGGCGCTGCTCATCGCCGCCTTGGGCGCCCAGGGAGACAGTCGCATTGAGCATGTCGAAATCATCGATCGGGGGTATGAGGCCATCGATACGCGCCTCAACAGCCTGGGCGCGCGCATTGAGCGCGTGGAATGCGACAAGTGACTCAAATGAATGCAAGTGGCTATCTGGATCTGGCTCCCTACTACGATGCCCTTTTTCCTGTTTCCGACGATCTGTGGCTTTTTTTATCACCCTTCGTCGAGCAGTGCCGCGGGCAGGCCGCGCCCTGGTTGGATGTGGGCTGCGGAACGGGAGGACTGCTCCGCCGGTTGATGGCTGAAAAAGTCGATGTCCGAGGACTGGAGCCTGATTGCGAATTTGTGCGATATGCAACGAATCGAACCCCTCTTCTCTTTGAACATCTTCTCGAAGGCGGGATGGATTCTCTTTCGAGCCTCCCTTGGGATGTGACCTTTGCGGTGATCACCTGCCTGGGTAATGTCCTGCCGCACGCCACAAGCGACCATGCCGCTCAGGATTTCCTCGCCCAGGCCGCGCGCCGATTGCGCCCCGATGGCCATCTAATCATCCAGATGGTCAATTATGATCGTCTGGCGGCTGAACCGGATTGGCAATTCCCGGTCCTGCATCGCAAACTCCCTGACGGCGCTCCCTTCTCGTTTTATCGCCGGTATGAGCCCATCCCCGATTCCAGACACATTCTATTTGAAACACGGCTGGAAATCGGTGAGCGTTCGATCCGGAACCAGGTCACATTGACTCCCTTTCGGAAGACGGAATTAGACCAATGGGCCCGAAAATTCTTCCGTCTTCATGTGTTTCAGGGAGCCTTCACTTCCAACACGCCCTGGTCCCCCAGTTCCCCCGCCACGATTCTGATTGCTTCCAATCCCTCATAAATTCGGGTCTTATTCCTTGAAGCGCCTATCGCTCAACGATAGGCTGAGACTTTGCAATACAGAGATCCTTCTTATTTTGAGGTCATTATGTCCGATGCTTTTCGATCTTTCATGTTACTCCTGGTGCTTCTCAATCCGTTTCTGGTCATCATCTATCTCGTTGATGTGGTCGCGCGATTAGAGGGGAAGCGGTTCTCTAAAGTGTTACTGCGGGCCGGTTTGATTGCCAGCGTGGTCTTTTGTTGTTTCGCCATCCTGGGCGATGTCATCTTTTCCCGGTTGGTTCAGGCCGAGTTCGCTTCGTTCCAGATATTTGGCGGTATCATTTTCCTTCTCATCGGGGTTCAGTTTGTCTTTCGGGGGCCGGCGGCCATCGAATTGCTGCGAGGCGAGTCGGAACACCTGGCCGGCGCCATCGCCATGCCGATTCTGATTGGCCCGGGAACCATCAGCGCCTGTGTGATTATTGGAAAGCGACATGATCCTTTGAGCGCGTGCGGTATCATTTTGCTTGCTGTGGTGGTCTCCCTCAGCATGATCATTGTTCTGAAATGGGTCCATGATTATGTGCGGCCACGAAATGCCCGTTTGATTGACCGATATATCGAAGTGGCCGGGCGCATAACGGCGCTCTATGTCGGAACGGTATCCATTGAAATGATCATGCAAGGGGCGCAAGCCTGGTTCCATAAATTCTGACGGATCGAAAAAAACGACTCCCGCCGGTGACTGGAGAGATCACCGACGGGAGTTGAAATTGTCTTATGGCGTGTAAATGGAATCCCAGAACCGAACGAGAAAGAACTACTGGAGCAACGACAGGGCGGTTTGTGGGATTTGGTTGGCCTGAGCCAGAACGGCGACACCCGCCTGCTGCAGGATCTGATTCTTGGTCATCGTGGCCGTTTCCTGAGCGAAGTCGGCGTCGCGAATTTGCGAGTTGGACGCCGCCATATTCTCGGAAATGGTCATGAGGTTCCGGACGGTGGTTTCCAGACGGTTGCTCTTGGCGCCGAGTTCCGCACGGTTTGTGGTGATCTGCCGCAGGGCATAGTCACAGGCCAGAATGGCGTCGTTGGCCCCTTCCTGCGTGGAAATGTCGATCATGTTTGCCGCCGTGCTGTAGTCTATGGCGACTGGCCCCGCTGTCAGACCCGCTGCGGTGAGGGGATCCGTCTGGCCTGAAATATTGAATATTTCATCACTCGTCAGCGTATAAGTGGACGTAAAGGTCCGCCCCTGTCCGACGGTCGGAGCAGCCAGTCCGAGGTCGGCCTGCATGGTGCCGCCGTAGGCAAGGGTCATTGTGAGACCCGGTTGCGCCTCCAGCGTCATCACCCCGTCGCTGTCAATATGCGCCACGACTTCACCGTCGGGGAATTCCCGGGCGAGGTTGGCCACAATGCTGTCCGGGATGGCGTCCCCATCCGCAACCGCAATGATCGTCTGAGCGCCAGCGCCGATGTCGATTGTGAAAAGATCCCCGGCCGCCAAGGGATTCTTGGGCGTGATGGGGCTGTCGCCGACCACCAGTGGCCCAAGATTGAGTCCCAGAGCCGTGGCCAGGGCGGCGTTCGTTGTGTCGATGGCAATATTTTCCCCATCGTCGTTCGTGAGGATCAGGGTACCGTTCTCGACCGACGCCTCCACCCCCGTGAGATTCTGGATCGAGTTGATCGTATTGACCAACGTGCCGTCAGCGTCACTCGCCTGCACGGTGATGGACGGGACAATCACGCCGTTGATGGTTAAATTGTCGGTCGCGGCAATGGACGTGGCCGTAATGGCTGTCGCCCCCCGAATCTCGTTCGGTTCCACTTCCGCCATGACGCCGGTCGCGCCGGTTTCGGCGTTGATCATATTGGCATAGGCGATGGCGCTATAGTTGCCGCCGCGATAGGATTCGCCGTCATTAACCGTCGTTCCCAGTTCCGTCCCGTTGATAATGATGTCTCCCGCCGTGGAGATCGGCAATGTTGGGGAACTGGAAGTGGTGACGGCGGCGGCGCCCAGAACCTCGGCGCGCATGTCGCGAATGGTCAGCTCAATGTTCTGATCCTTGTCTGCTCCCACGTGCAATTTCATGTCCGTAAACGTGCCGTCGAACATGTTGCGCCCGTTGAAGTTGATCTCCTCGGTGATGCGACCCAGTTCTTCAATCAACTGGTCCACTTCCAGTTGGAGGGCGCGGCGGTTGGAGGCGGAATTCGTGTCATTGGCCGACTGGATGGACAGCTCACGAATGCGTTGAAACATGTTGGTGACTTCCTGCAACGCCCCTTCCGCCGTGTTGATCAGCGAAATGCCGTCATTCGCGTTCCGGACGGACATGTTCAGTCCGCGTACCTGCGAGAGCAGGCTTTCGGAAATCGCCAGACCGGCCGCGTCGTCACCAGCGCGGTTGATGCGCATGCCCGATGATAATCGCTCCAGTGACTTGGCCAGGTCCTTCTGGGATCCGAGCAGATTGCGCTGAGCGTTCAGGCTCGGAATGTTGGAATTGATTACAAGCGCCATAAGACTATCTCCTTGTCTTTGGTTGATTGGCCTCCTTGGTCAATCATCACTATTGAGTTTCAGCGAAGCCTTTGACTTGTTCTCCAGGCAAGTCAGGAAACTTCTTACGCCGACCGGGAATCTTCTTCCCGTCTCTTTCGCGTCGCCGAACTCATGCGCAAATGCTGTTCCAGTTGGGCGCCAGCCACAGCGTTGGATGGAATTTCTGGACCTGAAATCGGTGTAAGTTCAATGAAATCAATGGATTGCTGTTCGAGAGCCCCACGGGAGAGCCAAAGGGACACGCAGGGAAGGTCGGTTATTAATTCTGCGTCCAGGAAAGTTATTCCATTAATTTCAGAAGAAATCAGGAAAAAGACTCCCCTTGCAAGGCAACGGACTCTGCCCTTGAGAACGATTGAATTAAAACGACTTAGGCGTCTGGATGGCTAAACGGCGAGAAGAGCGGCGCCCAGCGCGCCAGTCAATTGGGGATGGCGGGCCACTTGAACCGGATGCGTGAGGGCCTGGGACAGGGCCTCGGCCATCCCCGGGATTTGGGCCACGCCGCCGGCAAAATAGACGGGATCGGTCACATGGCGACCCGCCATGGCGGCCACTCGGTCGGCAATGGATTTTTGGACACCGGCCACAATGTCGATGCGCGCGGTACCGGACGCAAGCAGGCCGATGATTTCCGTCTCCGCAAAGACCACACACATGCTGTTGATGGGCGCCGGTGTCTGGCTTTGCGCGGCTAAGGCGCCGAGCTCCATCAGAGGCGTCTCCAGATTCCGAGCCACCACTTCCAGAAAGCGACCGGTCCCGGCCGCGCAGCGGTCATTCATCGAAAAGTCACGCACGCGGCCCCCCGCTTCAATGTGAATGACTTTGCTATCCTGTCCGCCGATGTCGATAATGGTACGGGCCTGTGGGGCGAGATGGGCCACCCCCCGGGCATGACAGGTGATTTCGGTAATCCGCCTATCGGCAAAATCTACTTGATCCCGTCCGTATCCGGTGGCCACAACCGTGGCGATGGCGTCGGATCGGATTTCGGCCTGGTCACAGGCCACTGCCAATGCGTCCTGCGCGCGTCTCGTTGGATCCAAACCCTGATCGGCGACGGCAATGGCCAGAATCTTTTGATTATCTCCGTCCCATAGGACTACTTTAATGGCCCGGGAGCCGCTGTCGATCCCTGCAATGATCATGGATGTTGCCTCCCCAAGGGCCGGTTGTCGTATCCGGGGCGTATTTTCTGGAACCGGGGGGGGCATTTCCATAAATTATTTACCCGTAATCGATGGGGCCGGCCGGCGGCGCCTTCCGGCTGACAGATAGATCGTAAAGGAATGAATTATGACTCGCAATCTGACGGGTATCGCACGGATTCTGGTGTGTCTCGCGGCGTTCCAGCTGCCAGTGTGGGGGCAAGTCTCATCAACCTCCCCCCCCAAAGAATGGATGCAGGCGTTGGCGTTGTTTAATCGTGGCGCCGCGTTAATGGAGCAATATCAGTATCCCGAGGCCGCTCAAGCCTTTGAGGAGACGCTGGTCCTGGCTCCGGATTGGACAGCCGCTCGTTTCAACTACGGCCTGGCCTATTTTAATATGCAGGGACAAAAAGGCGCCGTGGAATTTCTGGAAAAAGCGCGTGTCGCCTTCGAAGCGGTTCTAAAAGACGATCCCGAATTCCTGCATGCCCGATTTTGCCTGGGACTGTATTATGAACACCTCGGCAAAAGCGACGAGGCCCTTTTGCATTTTAAGCAGGTGTATCAGGCTGATTCGGAAAATCCGTATGTCGTTTACAAGTACGCCGAAGCCTTGTTGCGCCTCAATCAGTTTGATGAAGGAACCCGAATGCTGGAGCGGGTCATGGAACGGGATCCCGGCTTTGTGTCCGCCATCTATCGACTCGCCACCCAGTATATGCGCTCGGGCAAACGTGAAGCAGCCATGCCTTTGTTTCAACGCTTTCGGGAGTTGAGTCAGGCGGAACTGACCGGTGGCAGTCATACGGTCCAGAAGGCCTACGGGACGGCCGGGCGCTATTACCTGGCCGTGGGGGCCGACCGGTTGCCTCTGCCGGCATTCGCGGAAAGCCGATCAACACCGATCGTCTTTTCCCCTGAAATCATTGAACTTATACAATCTCCGCCGCCAGGGACGTCCGGCGACATCCGAGTGCAAGCGCCCAGTCTGGCAGCCGGGGATTGGGACGGCGACGGCGACTTGGATCTCTGCGTAACCGCTGCGGCGCAAGAAGGCGCCAGCGCCAGTGTCCGGATTCTGGTTAATGACGGGTCTGGTCAATTTTCCGTAAAGACGATTGAAAATATTGGAGATATGGTTCCGTTTTCCATTTGCCCGGGCGATGTGGACAATGACGGCGATCTGGATCTCTGGATCGGTGGCGCCGAAGGCGTCCGGTTGTTGGATGGCGATGGAAAAGGTCAATTCAAACGATTGATTTCAAAAGACTTATCGACCGAATCTCGAACCGCTGTCTCAGTCCGACTGGCGGATGTGGACAGTGATGGCGATCTGGATCTGTTGGCGGTTCTCTCACCGTCACAGGGGCCCTCCGTCGTCGTCTATAACAACAATCGTGACGGCCAGTTCCCGTCCGTGACAGAATCCCTGGGGCTGGCATTTACATCGCGCGCCATTGGATCCTTGATTTATGACGACTTGGATGCGGATCGTGATTTGGATTTCCTGGTTCTGCCGTCCGATAACTCTCCCCCCATTCTCTGGGCGAATGATCGCGCGGGACAATATCGCCTCTTGGATTCGCACGTTACGGGATTAGAGGTAACGGAGATTCTCGGCGCCACAACGGGCGATGTGGATAAGGACGGAATGACTGATATTCTTTTGTTTACAAAGACGGGCCTCCGGTTGTTTCTCAACAAAGGCCGTCTCCGTTTTTCAATTCATCCGGACTTCGAGTCGTCCGGGCTGGGCGCTGACGCCTCAACCGGGATGTTTGCGGACATGGATAATGACGGCGATCTCGATATCGTCGTGGGGGATGCGCGGAGGGGGGGGGAGGGGCGTGGACCGGCCATTCTGATCAATGAGTGGCCGAAAAACCGTTTCACACCATTAGACCAAGTGGATCCCGGCAACCTGCTGGCTGCTCTGGAATCGCCGGAGCGAGCGGCGTGTCTGGCCGGGGATTTTACGGGAGACGGCCGCCTCGATTTGATCTGGGCGCCTTGGGGCGAGCCGATCCGGTTGCTGGTCAATGCGACGCCCCAAGCGGGGAACTGGATTGAAATCGACCTGGCGGGCGCGCGTCCGCAGGACGGCAAATCCCGTTCCAATCAGTCCGCCGTCGGCGCAAGGGTCGAGGTCAAAACCGGTCGGCTGGCGCAGCAATTCTCGGTTGGCGCCGCCGCAGGGAACCAGTCGGTGGCCCCCTATCGAATCCATGTGGGATTGGGCGAATACCAAAAGGTCGAATGGCTGCGCATCATTTGGCCGGATGGTGTGTTACAGGCGGAACTGGAACTGGCGGCGAATCGACGAATTACCATTACCGAACTCCAGCGCAAAACCTCATCCTGCCCCCTCCTGTTCGCTTGGACGGGCGAACAGTTCGAATTTGTCTCAGACTTTGGAGGGGTGGGTGGTTTGGGTTACCTGGCGGAACCTGGCGTTTATGGAATGCCGGATCCCGTGGAGATCCTCCCCCTTCCCCCCCTCGTGGCTGTGGATGGCGAATATGTGTTCCAGTCGATTTCGGCGTTGGAGGAAGTCATCTATTTCGACGCGGCTGATCTGATCGCTGTCGATCATCCGGTCGGAACCCAGGTCCTGCCCTATGAACTGATGGCCATCAGCCTCCCTCCGCCGGATTTTGAGGTCTTCTGCTTTGACCGGCCGATCGACCCGATTCGGGTGACCGATCATCGCGGTCGGGATGTGACGGATCTTGTGACCCGGCAGGACCGCCGGTGCGCCGGCGCTACCGATCTGGACCATCGGTTCATCGGTCTGGCGGCGGAACATTCGATTGAGTTGGATTTCTCGGATCAGTTGCGCGCCGTTTCTCCAACGGATCGGCTGATTCTGTTTGCCTATGGCTGGGTGGAATACGGTTATTCCGCCACCAATTATGCGGCCGGTCAGGCGGGCCTGCGGTGTGAGGCGCCGACAATTGAGGTCTGGCGAAAGGGGCAGTGGATCCCTGTATTTGAAGAAGTTGGCTATCCCGCCGGGATAAATCACTGGATGGCTTTGGATGTGACCGGACGCATTCTTCCCTCAGACAGCCGGATTCGGATTGTGAGCAACATGGAATTGTATTGGGATCGTATCTTCCTCGGAATCCACCAGAGTGAGATTCCACTGAAGATACAGAGCGCTCCCATTGGCTCGGCGGATCTGCATTTCTATGGCTACCCGCGCGAATATTCTCCGGACGGCTATCATCCGAACCTGTATGACTATAGCAATGCCGATCGCGCGGTGGCGTGGAAGTTGATGCCGGGGGTGTACACTCGCTATGGCGATGTGACGGAGCTGATTGCCGAGGTTGACGATTGCTACGTCATCATGGCTCACGGCGAGGAACTGACCCTGCGCTTTCCGGCGGAAGCCTTTGGGCCGGTCCGGGAAGGTTGGACGCGGTCGTTTATGTTACGGGCCGACAGTTACTGCAAAGATATGGACCTATATACAGCCTTTCCCGAAAGTATTGATCCCCTTCCCTTCCACGGCATGAGTGGCTATCCATACCGTCCGGACGAGGCGTATCCGGATACCGAAAAGACTCGCGCCTATCGGCGGGAATTTAACACCCGGCGCCTGGGACAATGACCGCGGGATGAGATGAATTTGCCCTTGCGGGACGGGGGCGACTGACGGCATGGTTCTACTGGTATGATGTACAATTGAGAAGCATGGATTCAAACCCCGGTCTCCCAATTCGACAGGATGTTGAGGAAACAATAATGACGTTGATTCAGCGGGCGCGCCTGCGCGCCGGACAACAGTGGCTTATTTTCTGTGGTTTGGCGGTTTTGATTTTTACCACCATGTCCCTTCGGGCGCCGGGCCAGGAAACGAATGAAGAGGCGCAAAGCCCCGTGATTCGCTCAATCCGCTTCGAGGGATTAAAATCAGTGGAGCCGGAACGAGTCCTGCGTTTGCTTCCCGTGACAGAAGGCCAGCCCATGGAACGTCTGGCGCCGGGCCAGTTGATTCGGGATATTTACGCCACCGGTTTTTTCCGCAGCGACATACGCGTTTTACAGGAAGAGGCGGGGCCAGGCGCCATGGATCTGATTATCCACGTTCGCGAAAATCCCACGATTGGACAAATCACTGTCGTGGGAGCCCAGCGAATCACCGAAAAACGATTGCTGAAGGTGATTCAGCGTTTATACAAGGAAAAAGACATTTTGAAAACCGGCGGTGAGGAAGATATCCGGAAAGCCGTCGAAAAAGAATATAGCCTCAAGGGATTCAATGACGCCGTTATTGTTGTCAACAGCGCGCCCGATCCGGCCGACCCGGAGAAGGTCACGCTGGAGGTCGCCGTCACCGAAGGGGGGCGGAAAGTCCTGAAGGACGTCATCATCGAAGGAAACGAAAACATGTCGGGATTTATGTTACGTCTCGGCATGAATAACAAGGGCTCCTGGTGGCCGTTGACCAATTACTTCGACAAGCAGAGCATGGAAGAGGATCTGAAGCGCATTGAGTACCGATATACCAATAAGGGATATCTGGATGTGTCCGTGAAGTTGGGAGAGATGCGCACAGGGGGCGAGGGGAAAAAAGCCTGGATTTCCCCCGTCATTCAGATTGAAGAAGGACAGCGGTACAAAATTTCCTCCGTATCCATTGACGGCGCCATGAACCGCGGGGAACTGGAGATTCGGGATCAGTTTCAGCCGTTGATCGGTCGCTACTACTCGGGCAAGAAATTAGTCGAAGCGATCGATGAGGTTAAAAATGACTACTGGGACGACGGATTCATGGATGTGGAGATTCAACCGGAACCGGTTCTGGATCGAGAAACGGGTAATGTGGCCATCACCTTCCGAATCAACGAACAAAATCGGGTTCGCGTCGGCAAAATTCGTGTGAAACGGACGATGGACTTTGAGGACGAATCGGATTCTTGGTGGCGTCGCTTTTATGATCGGATCGCGCCGCGTGTCAAGGATGAGGCAATCTTAAAGGAAGTGGAACTCACCCAGGGCGATGTGTATCGCGGCTATAATGAAGCGCGCACGGTGCGCAATCTCGAACGGCTCGGTATCTTTGAAAGTGTGCAAATCCAACGCGAGCCGGCCGGCGAGGATTCGACGGTAAGCAATGTGACGGTGGAAGTGGATGACTCGGCCCCGTCGGGACGCTATTCAATCGGTATTGGGTATGGCGACGTGACGAAGGGTTTTGTCTATGTCAGCTACATTGAACGCAATCTCTTTGGCGACGCCCGCGACCTGAGCGCCTATGCCATGGTCGGTATGGAGGCGCAAAATGTGTCGGTGACCTATACGGATCGCCATCTGGGCGATTCGGATTTCTCCCTCTCCACGGAAGGCTTTTACGAACGCTATCGCCGGGTGGGGTATGACGAACAGCAGGCGGGCGGCGCGGTGTCCCTCGGACACCCCTTCGGCCTGGATGATCGCTACAATATCCGCCTGAAGGCCTATCAGGTCTGGTTGGACCCGGATCGCGACAATGACAAAACGGAAGAGGATTTGGACAAAGACTATTTCGTCGCCACCTTGCGGCCGAGCGTGATTTTTGACCGACGGGATGATTTGTACTTCCCGACACGAGGCTATCGGGCCGAATTTGGGGTTGAGGGCGGTTATGCGGACGGCGGACTGGGTAAGTTGGAAAGCCAGTTGTCCGGTTACGTTCCTCTGCCGGTGGAATTCGTCTATGCCACGAATCTGTCGATGGGCGTAATGGCCACCGATGCGGAAGACGTGGGGATCTCCGAACGCTACTTCCTGGGGGGCTCCCACAGTATGCGTGGCTATGAATTCCGGGGCGCGGGTCCCAAAGATCGGTTGGATGACGATGTGGCCATTGGCGGCGCCACCATGCTCTTGTGGACCAATGAGTTGCGCTACCCGTTCACCAAGAGTTTGAGCGCCCATGTCTTCCATGACTTTGGTCTGATCGGACGCAAGCCGTTCGATTCCGACAGCCCGCGCAACTCGGTCGGTGTCGGTGGCCGTTATCGTATCCCGCTGGTCACCGTCTCAATCGATTTCGGTTTTGCGCTGGACGAAACGGACACGGACGAAACCGAAATATTCCACTTCCAGATGGGCTCCCGGTTCTGATCGGCGCGCCCACAGAACGGTTCGGCTGAGCAAAAAACGGGAAAGAGGTTGAAGCCTCTTTCCCGTTTCATCTTGCCGGTCAGAATCTGGAGGGCCTTACGGGGTGGAAAAGCCCCCGATTCCGGCGCGGATGATAATATAGACATCCTCCGATAGCGCCGTTGTGCCGGAAAGGGTATAAGCGTCCTCGACGCCCGAATCCTCGGCCGGCATCTGATAGGGATAGTCCGCCGGCGAAACCGTGGCATTCCCATCAACAACCGGATATTTGTCAGCGCCGATATACACCTGCGCTTCCAGTAAGGTGTATGGGGAGTTCATTTCATACTCGACTGTCCACGCCAGGACGGGGGCGCCGCTGCTGTCCGTTTCCTGACGCATGGTGAGGTAAGCGCTTCCCACCCAGTCGCCGCTGCTGCAATCGCTTCCCCCCGCATTCAAATTGAATGAGTATATTACTCCAAAATCGGTGATCGGCCCCATGGACCATCCCCAGTCCTGGAAATCGTAGACGGGATCGTCCACAAAACAATAAATCGGCAATGGAGAAAAGAACAGGGGCTGACCGAAAGCCGGTTCGCCCAATCCAGCAGAAGGAGGAGGAAGCGTCTCATCAACTGGATCGTCCTCGCCACAATTGGCCGTCAGGACCGTTGCGCTCAGGGTCGCCCAATTGCCTCTCGGAACCATGCGCTCACCGTCGCCCCAGGCGCCTTGGTATTCATAGCGCCCGTTTTTGAGTTCTTTCCGCATGACAGCATGAGCGGCGATGAAGCAGGTGGTGTCGTCCACCAACTCGGTCACACCGATTGTGTCCAGGGGGACCCAGACCTCACACATGTCGGCCCCGTTGAGATCCCTGATTTTGTAGGGAAATTTTCCTACTTTGGGATTTCCTTTCTTCGTCTGCGGCATCGCCGCCTTGTCCGTTCCGGCCCAGAGTTGAATGGTCATCAACTCCCATTCCTCTTCCGCATGGAAGGCCAGTACCAGATTCCCGGTTTCGACTCTCAGATATGCCAGACCGGCAAATTCTGTTTTGCCAGCCAGGAGGTCGAAAGTCTCATAGCCCTCCGCTACGCATTGCGCCTGAGCCTGGGAAAAGCCTCCCAAAATCAGCGCAGCCACCCACACAACCGTCCACTTCCTCATCTCAATCCCCTTCCCCTGATCTCAAATGTCCGAAAAAGGACACTTTGACTAAAATAGGGTCCACAGTCGGTGACGATTCAGAACAGCCCTCTCCCCTTACGAAATAATGCTTGAGCCTTTTCCCCGCTCAGTCCATCCAAGTGAACAGAGGCGGCCAGAAGCAAGTCCGCCCTGGCAAGAGAAAGCGTCTGAGCCTATTTCCCCTCTATAGGTGGATCCATATTTAGTATATGTTCGCCGACAGGCGCCGTCAGATGTTTTTTGAATTTCTTTTATACGGAAGAGATGGAGGCGGTGTTTCCGTCTCCCCTCCTGGGGTGGGCAAGACCGTGGGAGGGAGCGGATCTGTTTCATGCGCCGGAGGAAAGGGAGCGTGAAAGCCATGATGTCTCATTGAAAGGAAACCCCGCCAAGCCCATTCCTTTCAATGATCGGCGAGGGCTTGACGGGTGTGGGGTCATACCGATGATGACGCAACAGGTGTTCTGCGCGGTCAGCGCGTCGCCGGGGGCGAAGGCGCTACGCGCTAAAAAAAAATGGGGAAACCGCCTCAGATCTGGAAGGTCGTTGTCTGCCCCCAGCGTTCGGTGTGGAATTATTCGCCTCCCGGAATGGAGATGTCGATTGCTTTAACTTCCCCTTTTTCAGTCAGGGGGCGGTCAAAGTCGTCCGGTTTTCCCACGATGAGGATTCGCATGGCATCGGGTTTTATGTGTTTGCGGGCGGCCCGCGCGATGTCTTTGGGCGTCAGTTCCCGGATGCGTTTTTGCGCCTGTTGTAAATAATCGGCCGGCAGTCCGAAGTATTCATAGACCAGCAGCCGGTTAACGATTTCGCTTTTGGAATCGAAATTGAAGACAAAGGAATTCAGATAGTTTTCCTTGGCCTGTGTCAATTCTTCATCCGTCACTTCTTCGGCCACCATGCGTCGCATTTCCGCCTCCAGGGCCTCGAGACATTGGATGGTGCTACCCGATCCGGTCTGGGCGTAGGCATAAAAAACGCCGGGCTGGACGTAGCCGCCGGAATAAATGCTGCGGACGGAATAGGCCAGGCCCATTTTCGTGCGGATCGTCGAGAAAATGCGGCTGGTCATCCCGCCGCCAAGGATTTTATTCATAATGATCATGTCGAAGTAGTCGGGGTCGCTTTGCCTGCCACCCAGATGGCCGATCATGACAATGCTTTGGTTGACATCGTCTTTTTGGGCGAGATGGATGGATGGTTGGACCGATTGCGAAACTGCCGGTGGCTCGGGGACGGCTTCGGTTCCCGCTGGCCAGTCGGCGAAGTTTTTTTTGATTTTTTCGACCATGGCGTCTGTCTCGAAGTCGCCCACAATTCCCATAAGGATTTGGTTGGGTTTGAAGAAGCGGGCGTGGAAGGCCACCATATCGGCGCGCGTGATGGCCTGGATGGTCGCCAGTTCTTCATGACGCGCATAGACGCTGTCGGCGCCGTAGAGCAGTTTCGAGAATTCACGGAAGCCGATGTCGCCGATTTCGTCGTTGCGATGGAGGATGCCCGTCAGCCGCGCCGTGCGGGCCAGTTCGATTTGGTCGGGCGCGAAGTCGGGCTGACGCAAGACCTTGGCCAGAATATCCAGCCCCGCGTCGATGTCGTCTCGGAGGACGGACAGGGAAGCCGAACCGCTCAAGGCGGCAATACCGGTTTCCACCGAAGCGGCCATGCTTTCGAGGGTGTTGTTGATTTCATCGGCCGACAGCCCCCCCGCGCCCCCCAAGCGCATGACTTCGCCGACCATATCGGCCAGACCTATTTTGTCGGCTGGTTCATAGATGGAGCCGACGCGGATCATGGCGTTGATGTCGATGAAGGGCAGTTCATGGTCTTCGAGCAGAAAGAGCCGCATTCCGTTGGGCAAGGTGACGCGGGTTGGTTCGGGTGTTTGGATCTCGCCGAGGGGCGGATAGGTCAAATCCTGATAGCGCTTTTGGGCCACGGCCTGGGACGAATGGGCGACAAAAAGGACCAGCGCCACCACACCCGGGGCGCAGAGTCTCAACAGTGGACATTTAAAAATCACGATCTAAACTCCTCGAAAGCAGTGATGTCAACGAGGGGGAATGCTGGCATAGAACCGGGAGGGGATGCCAGTGGTTTGAGGGAGGACGTCAAAGGGCGGGCGAATTTTGAGGAACCCGGTTCTTTCCTTTCAGCCTTTCAGTGTGCATTCAAAAATGGATTTTCGTACCACACAACACCGAGGCCCGATGTTTTCCCTTGTTCGGTTTTTTCCCGCTCTTCACAGATAACCACATCCATGTCGCCGTCGCCGTCGATGTCCTGATCGACAATCGCCTCATCAAACTTGATACCTCGCGGACCGCTGATATCGACGACCTGAACGATTTCCCATGTCGTGGGGCGTATCTCCATCCAGACAACGCCCGATTTGCCTTTGTCGGCGCTTTCGCAGCTGAGAACAAAATCCAGATCATCATCTTTGTCCAGGTCACCCAGGCCTGCGGATTTGGCATTGCCCGTGTTCGGCGGAAAGGGGATGGCGACGGTCTTCCACTTCCGGGCTTTATGATCCTGAGCCAGGAAAAGGAGCAGTTGGGGACCGTCCGGCGTCTTGGCGGCCACATGAAGATCGGTGAGACCGTCGCCGTTGAGATCGCGCCGTCCGGTCCAGAGCATGACCTCCACGTCCCGCCCGCCGATAAAGTGATTGGTCCAGGGCGCGCCGTTGTCGGGAACACGTCCTGGATTTTCCAGCCAGCGACAGCCCCGCAGCTCGCCGCGCCGGTCCGAGATGAGAAGATCCTCATCCCCATCTCCATCCATATCCGCTGGCTCGATCGACATGAGCCAACCCACGGGGCCGACGGGGCGCCATGCATAGGCCGCCGGATTCTGGCGTTCCTTATACCCTTCCGGATTCTTGAAAAACCCCACCTCGCTGTCTGCGCCTTTGCCGCCGGCCCAGAAAGCAATCGGATTGGTCGGGCGCAAGGAACGACCATCATCCAGGTATTCGATCGAACGGTCGATGTTATATGTGGTCGTGCGCATGGGCGGACAGCCCAGCATCCACATCATTCGTCCTTTGGATGCGGGAAGCGGCTGTTGGCGCCAGACGGCCGGATCCCACAGGCTCTCCCAATCGCTGGAACCCCAATGGACAAACACGGCGCGTTCCTGGCCCTCACAAAAGGTAATCACATCCTGTGAGCCATTGCCGTCAAGGTCCAGAAAGATGGCGCCTTCAACGGATGGGGTTTTCCCAACCACGACCGAAGGCCAGGGGAGTTTTACCTGATCGGTGGAAGGATGAAGATAAACTTTGGTGACACCGGCTTCTTCAAAGCCCACGACCAATTCATTCCGCCCGTCGTGATTGAGGTCAAAGAACCGCGCCCCGTCGGCGCCGGCGGATGTGTTGTCGATGGTATGCATGGCCCAGCCAGTGTCCGTCGATTGGGAGGGGGTGGGGGCTGCCGCGTTGAGAACGACAAGGCTGCAAAGCCCCATCAGAATCCAGCCTCTTTTTTCAGTCAGCCCATGTCGCTGTCGCATCGTCATTGGATTCTCTCCTGTCTCGAAATGGGCTCGCCTTCCGCCGGAGGCCGTCGTCAACCTTCATCGCTCGATATAATCATGATCCCTTATGCCGCATCAAAGCATCGATTGGGCGCGCCCTTCTTTCGCCCTGTGTGAGGCATTCCTCTCACAGCCTCCATGGTGGCCGCATGGAACGGGTGGTGTAACGTTCGGCTTGGGGATCGTTGAGGATCTTTTCTTCGATCGGATCCCATTTTATTTTGCGTTTCGTTCGAATGGCGATGTCGCTGAGGTGGCTGATGGTGTCAGAGCGGACCGCGCATTCGATAGGGCTGAGGGGTTGGCGACGGAGCCGGACGGAGTCAATGAAGTCGCCCTGGTGGCTGTTGCTTTCGCGCAGGTGGATTTCGTCCGGGCGGATGACGGCGGTCAGGATCGTTTCGGGTCCGGCATGGATACCGGAGCGATCGACACTGACCCAGCCTTCGTCACCGATGAAAGTCGTGCCGTGGTCGTGCATGGGGCGGTATTTTTCGACGGTGGATTTGGCTTCGGCGGTGCTCATAAATTTCATTACGACGCCGCTGGCGTATTGACAGGTCACATCCCAGGCGATGGCCGTGTCGTAAAGGCCTTCGGTGGGAAAGCGGCCTGTTCCCTCATAGGCAATGGGGCCGGTGTCGTCGGTGTTCAAGCCCCATTGAGCGATGTCGAGGGGGTGGGCGCCCCAGCCGGCGATAAAGCCAATGGCGTAGTCATAACACATCCAGCGTCCCAGGCCCAATACGCGGTCCTGTGTGTAGGGCGCCATGGGGGCCGGGCCGAGCCAGAAATCATAATCAAGCCCCTCGGGGACAGGGATTTCCTGAGTGGACCCGCCGGATTCGCTGGGGGCGCACCAGGCGTGGATGGTGTGGATTTTGCCCACGCGCCCATTGAGGGCCAGTTCACAGGCATAGCGAAAATTGCGGCCCGAGCGCTGTTGCGTCCCGTATTGGAAGATGACGCCGTACGTTTCCACGGCCTTGCGCGCCGCGAGGTCCTGTTCAATGGTCAGCCCCAATGGCTTTTCGACGTACAGGTCTTTGCCGGCCCGTGCGGCCGCAAGGGTCAGAGGGACATGCCAGTGATCGGGCGTGGCGATGACGACGGCGTCGATGTCGTCGCGGGCCAGCACGTCGCGGAAGTCCTTATAGGCGCGAGCGGCCTTGTAGTCGCCTTTGCCGGATTGGGCCGCATAGTGGGCGTCGATGCGCTGGGCGGCGTCCTCGCGGCGCTTTTGATAGACGTCACAGGTGGCGACCGATTGGGCGTTAGACAGACGCAGGAAGTTGTTCAGCAGTCCGCCGCCCTGGCCGCCGACGCCGATATGGGCGACCGTGACGCGCTCGGAAGCCGGCGCGCGCTCGTCAGAGCCAAGGGCCTGAGAGGTGATGACATACGGCGCGGCCGCGGTGGCGGCGCTGAGGGCGGCAGTCCTTTGCAGAAAGGAACGGCGATTGAGAGGCGATGGGGTCTTTGGTGTGGTCATAACAGGGCTCCATTTCTTGAATCGAATTCCTGTTTGTACATTCAATGAGCTGGGAATTGCAATGGTTCTTAGCCCCGGTCGCGTCAGCGCCCATCGTATTTTCGCAACAGCCCGACCACAATGCCCTGGATTTGGACGCGTTCGGTTTCATAGGACATGGCCTCCATCCGGCTGTTAGCCGGCTGGAGGCGGATGCGGCCGCCGTCACGATAAAATTTTTTGATGGTGGTTTCCTGTTCGTCGATGAGCGCCACGACGGTTTGCCCCTCGTCGGCCTGGTCCCGCCGGGTCACAATAATCAGGTCGCCGTCCCGGAAGTTTTCTTCAATCATCGAATCGCCCCGGACACGAAGGACATAGCCAGCCTGCCTATCCGTGACGAATCCGGCGGGCAATTCCACCCAGTCTGGATTTTCCACAATTTCAAAGGGGCCGTCGGCTGCGAAATGTTCTTCGCCTGCGGTGGCGCGTTCAATGTCCTGACTCGGAAGGGAGGAACGGTGTATCAAACCTCGGCGCCCCAAGGCCGCCAGGTCCTGATGGATGGTGGCGGCGGAGCGGCTATCGAAGTGTTTTGCGATTTCTTCAAAAGTGGGCGCCTGATTCGTTCGAAGGATCGTATCGCGGAAGAAGGCGACCAGGGCCTGTTGCCCTTGGGTGAGTGACATGACGTGTTTACTCCAGCGGGCGACCGTTGACGATGCCCCCTTCGCATCCTTGGTTTTATCGTTTGTGTCCTCGAAGGCGTCATTGGGAGACGTGGCGCTGGGAATGATTAGCCTTCGTAGCCATCAGGATGCTTTTGTCGCCAATCCCAGGCGCTGCGGACGATGTCGTCGAGGTCGGGATGCTTTGGCGTCCAGTTCAGAATGGTTCGGGCCCGGTCGCTGGCAGCAATCAGGCGGGAGGCGTCACCGGCGCGGCGTTCGGCTTCCACGACGGGAACGGGACGGCCGCTGACGCGCTCGACGGAGGCGATGACTTCGCGGACGGAATAGCCGGCGCCGTTGCCGAGATTGAGTTTCACGGATGCGCCGCCGTCGGCCAGGTAGTTGAGGGCGGACAGGTGCGCCTGAGCCAGGTCCTCCACGTGAATATAGTCCCGAATACATGTGCCGTCGGGTGTGTCATAGTCCGCGCCGAAGACTTTGATATTTTCGCGCTGTCCCATGGCGGCCTGAATCACCAGGGGGATCAAATGCGTTTCGGGGTGATGATCTTCCCCGAGCGTTTCGGTGGCGCCGGCGGCGTTGAAGTAGCGGGGAATGACATGTTTGATGCCATAGGCCGTATCGTAGGATTCCAGAATGATCTCAAACATGCGTTTGGAGTGGCCATAGGGATTTTCGGGCGCGATGGGGTGATCCTCGGTTATGGGGATTGCCGTGGGTTCGCCGTAAACAGCGGCGGTGGACGAGAAGACAAAGTATTTGCCACCTGTCAGGCGCAGGGCTTCGAGTAAGTTCTGGGCGTTTGTTACATTGTTTCGATAATAGATATCCGGTTTGACGACCGACTCGCCCACGGCGATGAAGGCGGCAAAGTGAACGGCGGCTTCGGGTTGGAACGCCTCGGCGATTGCTTTGATGGCGTCCCCATTGCTCAGGTCGGCTACGTCAAAGGCTGTTTCACTGGACAGGGCGGCCTGATGACCGTATGACAGGTTGTCGATGACGTGAACCTCATGTCCCGAACGCTGGAGCAGGTCAACGGTAACACTGCCGATATAGCCGGCGCCGCCGGCGACGAGAATGCGCATGATAAATCTCCCTGAATCATGGCGGCGTCTTTCGAAGGAACGGTGGGACCGTTTTCAAGAGCCGCCGGAGGGTCGTTCCTATTGAATGATGACCGAACGACGCCGGTTTATTTTGCGTCGTCTGTCAGGCAGGGGCAAGCCCCGTTTTGGGGGAATTGTCAGAGAAATTCGGGCGGGGTTGATTATTGACTTGAGGCTCACGGGGAAAAACGCGATATTTTAATTGTTGGATATGGAGTTGTGAGGAGCGGGCTTGCCGCATCAGGCGCGCGAGTCGATGAGGCCGTAAGGGGGCCTGATTAAAACCGACCAATTTAGGAAGGATTTCCGGAATCGGAAGGGGGAGGCGTGGGCTGTGGGGAGCCGGGGGCAGATCGTCTTTTCAGAGGGGAATCCGGACTATTCATGGGGCGTATAAGAGGATTCAAGCAAATGGCAGACTATGACTATGATCTCATCGTCATCGGCGCGGGACCGGCTGGGCAGAAGGCGGCGCTTCAAGGGGCCAAAATTCGGAAAAAAGTGGCGATTATCGAACGTGAGCGAGTGGTGGGCGGATCGTGCGCCACCACCGGCACGCTCCCCAGCAAGACCTTGCGGGAAGGCATTTTCTATCTGTCGGGTCTGCGAAAGCGAAGTCTCCATTCTCAGGGATCACAAACGTTGGATCGTACGATTGAGCGTCTGTTGGACCGAAGGGATTTGGTCATCGAGCACGAAATTG
>JADFCT010000181.1 GCA_017161665.1 Candidatus Sumerlaeota bacterium | reverse complement strand
GCCACCATTTGCGACAAGACCATCGCCAACGCGATTCGCCAGGGAATCAGCGAACACTACGACTCCGTCTCAGGCAAGCCTCTGGGCGTTCGGGACTATTGCATGAGTTGCGCCCTGGTCGCCATGATGCTGGATGGCCTGACAAAGCAGCATCAATTATCACTACGGAAAAGGATACAGCGATGAATACCCGAAAAAGGTTTGCCCATTCAGTGATCCTCATCTGTCTGGGATGGACCTCCATTGCCCAGTGGTCAATGGCCGAAGACATTCCGGCGCCATGGCCCGAAACGGACTCCCATTCCCCCACAACCAACAGGTCTGCCAAAACCCTCGAAGAAAAGGCGCCCTCCCCCAACGATGCGGTTTCAAAGTTGCAGGAGGATTTCCGACATCTGAAGTTTGGCATGTTCATCCATTACAACATGGCGACTTACAAGAACACGCAATGGGTATCCGGCTATCCGAGTCCCGCTGAATTCAGTCCCGGCGTCGAGGAGATCGACACGGACGCCTGGGCGGACGCAGCGGTGGCCGCGGGCATGACCTATGGCGTGCTGACGGCAAAACACGTGGGGGGCTTTTGCCTGTGGGACAGCAAGCACACGACGTATGACGTCATGCATCCAGACTGTCCGTACCAGAAGGATGTGGTGGCGCAATTTATTGAGTCCTTCACAAGCCGGGGGCTCAAGGTGGGGCTCTACTACTGCTGGCGTCATCCCGGATTCGGCTCCCCAGACAAGTTCAAAGTCCTGCCACCGGAATGCGATCCGGCGACCCATACCCTGGAAGAGCAAATTGAATTCCAGAAAGCGCAGATCGCCGAGCTGATCGAAAAATATCCCGATGTTTTCTATATCTGGAATGACGGGCTGGACCCGGTAATCCTGCCTGCCGAAACGATCATGCCGTTCTTCCGATCCCTCCGTCCCAATGTTCTCGCCAGTTCCAATTGGTGGGACTGGGGAAAAAAGGGGACGCCGTATGCGGATATCGCTGTCAAGGAAACCCGACATTTTCCTGAGACGAATGAGGCGCCCGGAGAGACCTGCTGGCAACTGGAGCAGGGGTGGTTCTGGGTGGGCGAACAGGCGCGCGCAGCGGATGCGGCGGTCATCTTGAAACAGAGGGCCACGGCCTATGACCGAAACTCGAATTTTCTTCTGAACGTCGGCCCGAATCGGAAAGGTCAGATTATTGAATCCAGTCTCAAAGCCCTGGCGGAGATTGGGAAGGCGCCTCAGTAGGGTAAGGATCACTTTCGACCTTACTGTTTTTCTGAAATAGAACCATCTTCACACTATCGGAGCCAACGCACTGCTTGCCGTCCCAAGCCAACCCAAACAGGACTCCGGGACTTTTCCGGCTGGGTCCCGGCCAGCACCATCTTGGCGCCACAAACAGGATTCCATTGATGACACACGATAAAAACATGGCGTCAAACGCATGGGGATTAATGGGCGCCCTATCGATTTTGTTCCTGGTGTTTTTCGGCACGCTGTTGACGGGACGCTTGTTTTCGGGCGGCGATATTGTCAATGCCTATCTGCCATGGAAAGATTTCTGGCGCCAGTGTGTCAGCCAAGGCTATTGGCCCCTCTGGAATCCTCTGATTTTCGCAGGCGCGCCCTTTCAAGCCGATATTCAGGTCGGTCAGTTCTATCCGCCCAACTGGCTGTTTCTGCTCATGCCGGCCTCCATTGGATACACGGTTTCCACCCTCCTGCATTTTGGGTTCGGCGCCTGGGGGATGGCGCGACTGGCAGGACGGATGTCCGACTCCGGCGGCGCCCGCTTTGCGGCGGTGGCCGTGTTTCTGTTCAGTGGTTTTTTCATCAGCCGGTTCCCCTCCGGCGTGGTACTGTTTGTTTTCGCCGGGGCCTGGATGCCATGGATTGTGGACGCCATGATCGCTTTGACGGATGATCCCAGGATCCAGCGGGCCCTGCGTCCCATGGCGCTGATCGCTTTGCAGCTGATGGCCGGCGCGCCCCAGATCGCTTTTTATACCATTGGGGCCGTCCTCATATGGCTGCCTATCGGTATCAAGGCCCGCAATGTCTCCGCCCGGGCAGGCGGCGGATTGCTGATCCGCCGGTCCCGGATTCCCCAACGCTATTCCGCCCGCGCCTGGCTGACGGCCGGACTGGTCCTCGCTGGCGCCGGGCTCCTGGCCGCCATTCAACTGGGGCCCTCGTGGGAATACACGCAGGAGTCCTTTGGCCGGGCCGGTGGCGCGCGGTATGAATTTGTGATCGACGGCTCCATGTCCGCCCGAATGGCCCTGACTCAGTTCGCCCCCTTCCTTTATGGCGATCCAGGGGAACCGCGATACTACTGGGGCGGCGAAGAGGGCTTCCATGAACTGAATGTCTATGTGGGATGGATGGCGCTCATGCTGGGCGCCCTGGGATTCTTCGCCGGCGGCCTTTGGGCCCGGCGCCGGGATCTGCGTGAAGAACGCCCCTTTCGGGCGGCTCTGGTAATCTATGCCCGAACGCTCATCATCCTGTCGGCCGTGTTGTGTTTCGGCGGCCATTCCCCGATCTTTCGCTGGTTCTATACATATGTGCCGGGATTCAATCTCTTCCGCGATCCCGCTCGGATTCTGGTGGGCGGCCTCCTGGCCTGGTCGCTCTTAACTGCGGCGGGATGGGATCTGTTGATCCAGTGGCCCGAAATGTCAGATCGCGTCAAACGCCGGGCCATCCGCGTGGCCACGGCCTGCGGCGCCCTCAGCGTGGGCGGGCTGGTCCTGCTGGCTGTGGCCCATCACCCATTGGTCCTGGCCCTGGGACTGGCCCGGGCGCAACCACCTCTGCCCGGCGGCTATCCAAACCCTCTTTTTACCGAGTTGGCCGCCCATGCCCGAATGAGTTTATGGATCGCCGCCGCTTGGGCCACCGCCGCGGCAGCGGTGGGGATTTTCTGGACACGCTACGCCGATCGCCGCCTCAACCATCCTTGGCGCATTCGCGTTCTGACCCTCGTGGCCGGCGCGCTGCTCGTCGCGGATTTGGGCTGGTATGGACTGCGGTTTATGGAAACGGAAAAGGCCTCGGATTTTGAAACGACGTTTTACCCGGATACGGAATTGGTTCAACTGCTGCGAGAACGAACGGCTGACGGCTCGCGCGTCCTGTATGACGACACGATTCTGGGATTTTACTGGGATCAGAATCAGCCGGAAATCGGCTATTGCCGAACCATGAAAACCGGCGCGGGAGACACCCCGGGCTTCGCGCAGATGCGGGGATATAATCCCATGCTGCTGCGGCGCTACGCCGAGTTTGCCAATCACTGGCGCGGGGACGACTCAAACCCGTTCACCGATCACCCGGGCGCCATGCTGAAGATTGAATTGTCGAAAAATCCGCAATGGTTCGGAATGTGGAATGTGGGGACGGTGCTGTCCTACATGCCCCCCCCCGCCGGCAGCGGGCTGCGCCGCGTGGCCCGATTCGAGTTTCCGCCGGCCGATGAAGGATTCGCCCTGCCGCCGAATCTGCCCACGGCCTTGAATGTTTATGAAAACCCCAACGCCCTGGGGCGCGGATGGCTGGCCGATCCGGTGGCGGCGGACGACGGATCCTCCAGCCGGACCTTCGCCCGGATGGCGCGCAAGGATTTTGACCCGAAAGAACAGGCGCTGGTTGTCCCGCCCCCCCCGCCGCCACAGGAAGGTGGGGAGCCTGTCACAACGGAAACGGTGGAATGGATTGAAGCGGGACCGAACGCGCAGCGCTTTCAAGTCCACAGTCGTCCCGGTCGCGTGCTGGTGACACCGACGCCCTGGCATCCTGGCTGGCAGGTTCACATCAATGGGCGCCCCGCGCCCCTTTTGCGGGCGAATCATGCCATGATGGCCGTATCGCTGCCGGGCGGCGCGGCAGCGGTTCACTTTGCCTTTCGCCCGAGCCGCTTTGTCCTCGGAGCCGGCGTAAGCCTGATCGCCTGGCTCAGCTGGATCGGGGTGTGGTTTTGGGGCGCGCAAAAAAATAAAATCAATGGCCGGACAAGTGAAAATAACCCTTGACTTCCCGCTTCTGAAATGAGAGAAACAGTCACTTGTAACGACATGGGACGTAAAAGTGGAGCGGGTCAGCTCTGCAATTTGATACGGTTTCCATTCAAAAAATACATTGGCGGCCCTTTTTATTGGCGGCCGAGAGAGTTCAGGAGGAACACGCGATGAAGAAATTATCAGCTCTGCTTGTCGGTTTGGCTCTGGTCGGCGCGACGACGCACGCCCCTGCCGTTGTCATCAACGAATTCATGTACAACACAGAGGGCGGCAACTACTTTGTTGAACTGTATAACCGCTCAGGCCAGTCTGTGGACATCAGCGGTTGGCAACTCTGGAAATCACAGAGCGAGGGCAGCGACTGGGATCCCGTGGCCATCGCTAAAATGCCCGAAAACACCTTCCTCGGCGTCGATGGCTTCTACCTCATCGCCAGCCAGGATGTCTTTGTGATCGCGCCGGATCTGGAAGCCGACTTCACGCTGGAAGATCCCATCGTGACCGGTGAAGTGGAAGGCATTCGTCTGACCGATGGTCAAGGCGGCAGCGCCATGAGCGCCGGGAACTGGGATACCGTCTTGTACGGCCCCACCGGCATGGCCCCCACCGGCGCTATGACCGATGACGACAACCAGCAAGCCGCGGCCCGCGTCATCGACGTGACCGCGCTGCCGCTGCCCAAGGGCGGCACGGTCAACATCAGTGAAATGGCCGGCGCCGGCGCCCGACGGGAAGCCGACGACGCGACACTGGGTGATGGCAGCGACGGCAATGGCGCCGACACCAACAACAGCGCCGCTGACTTCTGGGGCTTTGAAACCGGTAGCGCCAGCCCATCCTCGAACGCCACGCCGGTGACGCTGTCGATCTTCACAGCCAAGTAAACAGTCATAGGATTACTCCACACCACGCAACGGACCGATGTTCGCATCGGTCCGTTGTCGCTTTAACCCATCCCCGAAAGGGCGGCCACTCCCTGCCAAGGATTCTTCGCAATGCTGGATGAACTGGCCATTATCAACATCATCGAACGCATGAAGTCCGCTCTTTTCGATTCGGCGCCGGCGATTGAACACGAATGGCTGGCGCTGCGCGAGCACACCTTCGAAAAAAAAAGCCACGCCTTCTTCCGCGAACAACTCGTCGCCACCTTATTGGAAATTGATCTGTCCACCGCCGCTGGCCGACGACAAATCCGACGCCTGATCACCTCCCTGGACCAGAACGAACCATTGGCCCGCTCCCTCGAAGTGCTTTTGGGCGCCTCGGAAGCCAAAGCCCGCTCCCTGCGCGTCTGCGATGTGACACAGAAAAATATCCACGATCTGCGGGACGCAATGCAGCGCCTGGATGATTTGGCGAGCGCGGAAAACGATGGCCTGCCGGGGCTGTTCCGGCGCTGTGGCAATCCCACAGCCATCGTCGAGACCGTTTCAAAAGCCGTTCCCTATCTGAAAGGATTAAAGATTTACACCTTTCTTCAGCAGTCCGCCGTGCCCATGGCTGTGCCGGACATGTCGCGCCAGCGAATCATGTTTCGGCTGGGGCTCTGGTCCGAAACGGGCCAGACACGCCCCCGGTTGCTGGCCTTCCAGGAATTGTGCCAGTCCGTCGCCCGCCTGACCGGCGAACCGGTCGGCGCCATTGATCTCCTGATGGGCCTGTACAGCGGTGTCATCCTACGAAAAAAACAATTCGTTCCCCTGTGCCTGGCCAAGCCCTTGTGTGATGAATGTCCCGTCAACGGTTTGTGCGCCTACCATCGCTATCGCGGCTCCGAACCGACACCGGATCTGTCGCGCATGACGGATATGAAAAAAGAAAACCGCCCGCGCGAAAAGTTCGAACGACTGGGCCCCGCTCAGATCAATGACGCGGAACTCCTCGCGATTCTTCTGCGCACAGGGGCGGCCGGAAAATCCGCGCTTCAGGTGGCGACGAACCTCTTGCGGGTCTTCGAAACCCTCGAAGGCCTTGAGGTGGCTTCACTGAACGAACTCATGTCCGTCAAGGGCATTGGACGCGGCAAGGCCATTGAGATAAAAGCCGCCCTCGAAATGGGCAAACGACTCTTCACCCGCCCCTTGTCACGGGGCGTCCAGATCACATGCAGCAGCGATGTCTTCAACGCCTACCATCTGCGATTCCGCCAGTCAAAACAGGAGGAGTTCGTCCTCTTGTGCCTGGACAGCAAACAGCAAGTCATCAAGGAAAGCAGCATCTCGGTGGGCACATTGACCCAATGCCTGGTTCATCCGCGCGATGTGTTCAAAGAAGCCATCCGCGAATCCGCCCACGCCGTCATCTTCGTTCACAATCACCCCAGTGGCGACCCACACCCCAGCCATGCGGACATTCTTTTGACACAGCGCCTCAAAGAAGCGGGCGAAATGTTGAGTATAAAAATTCTGGATCACATCGTCATCGGGGATCATCGCTTCTACAGCTTCACCGATCACAAAGCCCTGTGACCCCCACGCGCGGAAAAAACAAATGGAACTCACAACGGCTTTTCTTCCGCTTTGCGGCGGTGGCGGAGAATGGCGAGGCGGGCGCGATTGGCGTGGCGCCGGTCATGAAAGGCCGTGGCGGCCCGGCGAATCAGGAAATAGGCCAGAATCGATGCGGGAATCCCAACAATCTGTCCCCCAAACACACAGGCGACAAAGGCGTCTTTGAGTGTCAGGGTGGAGCGGAGAAAAGCGCTCACACCCGAAAAATCAATACGGCGGATGATGGCATAGGCCTTGTCGAAACTCATCGGTTCCCCCATGAGCCACATGCCGATCTGGGCCTGCCAGGCCCAATGGAGGAGAAAGAACAAAAACGGCACATGCCAGTTGGCCATCAACGCGGCCACCGCCTTATTGGCCCGAACAAATAAAGCGATGATAAAGGCCAAAACCGTCTGCCCCACAAT
This sequence comes from Candidatus Sumerlaeota bacterium, assembly GCA_017161665.1. GTDB lineage: Bacteria > Sumerlaeota > Sumerlaeia > JADFCT01 > JADFCT01 > JADFCT01. Next base: position 712 of record JADFCT010000181.1, on the reverse strand, counting down.
GGGCAAACAACTGACGTACAGCCCGATCGCCACGCCCAGCGCGGCAGCGTGAGCCGACGGATCCGCTCGAAAAATGCGACGAAACAAAAGCCGTGTGCGCGTAACCCAACTGGTCCGAGACAAAAACATGATCCACTGGCACCGTCAATTGAACGTCGTCTTACCACACCGGAAAACATAAAAAAAAACAAGCGCGCCCAAGGCTGAAACTTCACCATGGATCGGCCGATGAGTCAATCCCTTTCACCGACAATACAACTTTATGAGTTTTATTTATTCATAGTTATTTATTCCAAAACCCATCCGCGCCATTGCACCCGATTCCTGACCTCGCCCTCCGCATTTCGCCACAAATACCTGTTGATTCCGGGGGCCGAGCGCCTTGTAATAACGCCTTTGGAGGCCGACACGATGAACTCCCCCCATGCCCATCCCCGTATTTTGATTGTCCGCCTGAGCGCCATGGGTGATGTGATTCACACATTGCCCTGTCTGGATCGTCTGCGCCGCGCCTTTCCCCAAGCCTATATCGGATGGGTTTGTGAGGAATTGTCGCGGGAACTGCTCGATGGCCATCCACAGATTGATGAAGTTTTCGTGATACCGAAGCGGAGATGGCGCGGCCATACGCTCCGGTATCTGTTCCCGGAAATCATCCCCTTCTATCGGCGAATCCGCTCACGGCGATTTGATACGGCCATCGATTTTCAAG
>JADFCT010000180.1 GCA_017161665.1 Candidatus Sumerlaeota bacterium | reverse complement strand
CATCCTCATTGCGGGTGAACCGGCGGAGAATAATGTCATCAAAAACAACCGCCACATCGGCCCGATGGGCGTGATCAAAAACCGGGCGGGAGCCGTTCTGGAAAACAATGAGAACTATACGATCGAGGAGACGGAATAGAAACCGGAACCGCGAATAACGCAAATGAACGAGAATTGGGCCGATGGCGCAAAAAGCATTCGCGTCGATTCACGTCCATTCGCGGTTAAAAGAAAGGAACCGCGAATGAACGCCAATGAACGCGAATTGCTTTTGAAGGATGAGGTGTATGCCCTTGTCGGAGCGGCCATGGAAGTGTCCAACGAATTGGGGACGGGTTTTCTGGAAGCCGTCTATCAAGAAGCGATGGAAGTGGAACTTGCCGCGCGCCGGATTCCTTTTGCGCCACAGGTTCGCCTTCAAATCATTTACAAGGGCAGCCCCCTCACCAGGGAATACATCCCCGATTTGATTTGCTACGATCAGGTCATCCTTGAAATCAAGGCCATCAGGCAATTGACGTCCATTGAAGAAGCGCAGCTGTTGAATTATCTGAAAGCGACGGGTAAACCGGTGGGACTCTTACTCAATTTCGGTTCGCCAAGACTGGAATGGAAACGCATGGCGCGGACACAATCAACCATTGGCGTTCATTCGCGTCCATTCGAGGTTCAAGAAAAAGAAACTGCTAATGAGAATAGAGATCTTCCGCAATTGGAATCAGGATATTGAGACGAGCGAATGCCCCGGGCTTGATTGGCAGTCGTCCGCCTACCGTCCCTTCCGCGGCAGGTCGCGGTTGTTGACACTTATGACCTGACCGTCGAAGGCCTTGACGATCAGATCCAGGGCTTCGGCGAAGGGTTTGTTTTCCTGTTTGATACGTTCCAGTTGTTGCGCGGGCGTTTCGCGCTGACGGGCCAGGCGTTGCAATTCCTGCGACGAGATGGCCGGGGCGTAGGCGTCGGCTCCGCCGGGGGGCGGCGGCGACGCAGGGCGAGACGGCTTGGACAACGGGGGGGGCAGCGGCATGTCTTCATCCGGCGCCGGTTGATCGAAGTCGTCGAAGTCGTCGGAGTCAAAGGGGATGCTATTGGCCGTCGCTTCCACCGGCGGTTGCGGAGGGGGTGGTTCCGGATAGGGCGGCGTGGGGGCGACGGGCGGCTGTTCGGGCGCGACGGGCTGGCCGTCCTCCACGCGCAGGCGCATGGTGAATCCGGTGGCGCGGTGGAGGGCGTCCTCAATGCGCGCCATGTTCTTTTCGCGGATCAACACGCCCTTGTCGTAAACGAAGGTTTCGGTCTGGGCCAAAGACACAACCAACGTGTCCCCGTCAATCCGCAGGGGGCGACAGTGTTCCAGGGCGTGAAAGACGGGCCGCGCTTCGGCCTCCATGCTCGAAACCAGGGCCTGCCACACCCTGTGGGTATCGGCCGGATCAACGGCGATTAGTGTTTTTTTTTTGTGGAATCGGTCGCCGCGCTTTCCGCGGGTTTGTCCAGCAGCGATCCCTGGGATGCTTGGGGCGCGGGGGGGGGCGCCGAGGGTGGGGGAGCGGTGGCCGGCGCCTTGGATTCCAAGGTGGCCAGTCGTTGCAGCAGTTCTTCCATCGGCTGAACGGGATCGATGACCGTGAGTTTGAGGAAGGCGTATTCCATGAGGATGCGCGGCTGCGCGGCGGTTTTCATTTCCCCTTCCAGGTCCAGGAACGTACGGGTAAACTGAAGCAATTGTTCATTGGAGACGCGCGTCACCAGGCCCTTCATGGACTCCATTCGTTCGGCTGTCACGTCGATGAGGGCGCCGGCGCCGGCGCCGACGGCCTTGACGATGGCCAGGTCGCGCAGAAAGAGGCAGAAGGATTTCGTCAACCGCTCGAAGTCCTGTCCGGCGGAGGCCATGGCGTGAACCGCTTTCAGGAGGTCGGCGGTTTTTCGTTCCACGAGGTTTTCAAACAATTGGATCAGCAGCCCCTGTTCGACCAGCCCCAGCAGTTGTCGTGTTTCGGCCAGGGTGATGGTGTCTTCGCACAGGGCCACGAGTTGGTCCAGCGTCACCAGGGCGTCGCGCATTCCGCCCTCGGCGCTCTGGGCGATGGTCATCAGGATGTCGTCCCGTTCGTCATCGGCCATTTTGATATCGGCTTCATGATCGACCACATAGGCCAGGCGCGAGACGATATCGCGCGCGCCGATGCGTCCGAATTGGAACCAGGAGCAGCGCGAGCGAATGGTCTGTGGCACGCGATCCGGTTCCGTGGTGGCGAAGATGAAAATGACGCGCGGGGGCGGCTCTTCCAGCGTCTTGAGCAGGGCGTTGAAGGCGCCCTGGGAGAGCATGTGGACCTCGTCGATGATATAGACCTTCCACTGAGCGGAGAAGGACGAATAGTTCACGCGCTCGCGCAGTTCGCGGATGTTATCGACGCCCGTGTTGCTCGCGCCGTCGATTTCCACCACATCCAGGTCCGAGCCGTTCGTGATGCCGACACAGTGTTGACAGACGCCGCACGGATTGGGTGTCGGGCCTTTTTCGCAGTTCATGGCCTTGGCCAGGATGCGGGCCGACGTGGTTTTTCCCACGCCGCGGGGGCCGGAAAACAACAGGGCGTGCGGAACGCGATTTTCGGTAATGGCTTTGGAGATGGCCCGGGCCACGGTTTCCTGGCCGGTGAGGTCGTTGAAGGTCTGTGGGCGATACTTGCGGGGGGAGACAAGAAAATCGGCCGCCGGCACAGCGATCGGGTCGCTTGGGCCGGTGGGGATTGCCGGTTCGATTCCTAGTTCCAATTCGCCTTCGGACATCCGTCCCGTCAGCCTTTCGTCAGGTTTATCGTCTCATTGTCGTTACTCTACCGGTTCGGTCCGGTGGTCACAACGGAAAAGCCGCCAACAATCTCTGTGCCACCGTGGTAGTACCCCGTCTTATTCCCCGTCCATTTCATCTTCTTCTGCCGAAGCTTCATCTTCGCCGACGGCGGCGCCGGCCTGGCGCTCGCGCATGAGCGGAAAGAGGATGACGTCGCGGATGGAGGGCGAGTCGGTCAACAACATGGCCAGACGGTCAATGCCGATGCCCAGTCCCGATGTGGGCGGCATCCCGTATTCCAGAGCCATGACATAGTCTTCGTCCATGCTTTCCGTCTCTTCGTCGCCGGCGGCCCGCTGGCGGACCTGATCCTCGAATTTATCGAACTGTTCCCGTGGATCGTTGAGTTCTGTATAGGCGTTGGCCAGTTCCATGCCGCCGATGAACAATTCAAAACGCTCGGCCACTTCGGGCCGATCCCAGCTGGACTTTGTCAGGGGACACAGGGAGCGCGGATAATCGATGATATAGGTGGGCTGGATCAGGGTCGGCTCCACGAACTCTTCAAAGAGCAGGACAATGATCTGGTCATTGGTCTTGGTCGCGACTTCGCCCAGGGCCTTGGCGCGGGCTTCGTCCGTCATGTCCTCCCGCGCCTCGATCAGCTTCCGGGCCAGGGCGCGCATGTCGGCGTCCGGGCGTCCATAGGCGATCTCGGCGCCGCCCAGGAGATCGCGGACTGAATCGATCAATGACAGGCGTTTGAAGGGGGGGGCGAAATGGATGGTCTTGTCGCCCCACGTGACCTCATGGCCGCCGGTGATTTCAAGGCAGACGGCGCCCAGCAGTTCCTCGATCAGTTTCATGCTGTCCGTATAATCGAAGTAAGCCGTATAGACTTCCATCATGGTGAATTCGGGATTATGGCGGACCGAGATGCCTTCATTGCGGAAATTGCGGTTGATTTCATAGACTTTGTCAAATCCGCCGACCACCAGCCGCTTGAGATAGAGTTCCGGAGCGATTCGCAAGAACAGGTCCAGGTCCAGGGCATTATGATGGGTCTTGAACGGACGGGCCGCCGCGCCGCCATACACCTTCTGCATCATGGGCGTTTCGACTTCCATATAGCCCCGCGCGTCGAGGAAGTGGCGAATCGCGGCCACCATGGCGGCCCGTTTGCGGAAGGTTTCCCGTGTCCGGTCCGTGACGATCAGGTCCACGTACCGCCGCCGATACCGGAGTTCCTGATCCTTGAGTCCGTGCCATTTGTCCGGCAGGGGGCGGGTGGATTTGCTCAGAATACGAAGGGTTTCGGCCAGAACGGTGATTTCGCCGGTTTTGGTCCGGAAGACGGGGCCCTCGACGCCGACAATATCGCCCATGTCCATGATGGATTCTTTGTAGAGCGCGAAACCGTGGTCATCGACCGTGCCTTTTTTGATATAGACCTGAATCGTTCCGGTCGTGTCGCGGAGGTGAAAGAAGGCGGCTTTGCCCATTTTTCGGATGCTCAGCGCCCGCCCGGCCACGGTGACGCGGGCTTCCGCCTCAGTCAACGCCTCACCGTTTGCGATCAGTTGATTGCTGGTGTGAGTTGGTCGAAATTGATTCACATACGGATTGAGTCCGTCGCTTCGGAGCCGTTCGGCTTTGGCGTAGCGATTGAGAATAATGTCGTTGTGATCCGGCAGAAAGGCGGTCGGTTCGCTCATGAGTTTGGGGTTCCTTAACGATCAAACGGCCGTGGCGCGCGCCTTCTTCCGGGCGTCCATCGACTTGAGAGAGCGGCATCTTTTCGCCTCCCTCCGCCGCAGGTCAAGGGCAGAGTTCCGAAAAGGGGTTCGGGGTGGGTTTGAAAGGGGCTTTGACCTCAAAAAACGTCGGGCGCCCTTTCGGGCTTGCAATGCCAGCAAGGGCACTTAAAATAGTTTGCCGCGCTTTACGGAAAACGAAAGCGCGGGATCCCTCTTGGCGAAAGGCGTCCAATCATGAAACGATTCATTCTCTTGGGGACCGTTTGGAGCCTGATGGTGTTCGTAATGCCGGCTTTGTGTCCGGCGGCTTTGACGGCGGAAATTGACGGACAACCCGGATATGCATCGGGGACGGGCATTCTGGCCGTACCGGGACAGACCATTCAGATTCGACTCATGGCGGGCGGGCCCGACGCGGCGAAGGTGCTAACAAAAGATGGCGGGCAAATGGCCAGCAGTTCCATCGTCGAACGCTATGAATGGTCCGTGGACGGGGGACGGCTCCTGAACATCACGGGCCGCGGTCTGGTCCTCGAATGCCCACCGACGCCGGGAACGGTCAAACTCTCGGCCCGGCAGATCCGGTCGGTGACGGTGCAGAGCGCCCAGAGCGGTGAATCCGAGGACGTTCAAGAAGCGACCTGGACCTTGAGCGCTCTGGTGCAATACACGTTTGACCTCAAAGGCGACGGCACATTGGATGGATTCCCCATCGGGATTTATCCGGATGAAAACGCGCCGACGGCCCCCTATGGCGTTCGCTCGGCGCCGGATCGCTATGCGCCCCCGACGCATTTTGTTCGGGTCGCCCAATCCGACCGAAACTTCAAAATCTCGAAATATTTCACGCTGGGTGATTTCTGCACCCTATATAACGATGAGGATCCCACCTTCCTCGTCATCCAACAGCGGCTGATCGACAAACTCGATGCCCTTCAGGCCCATCTCCACGCCAACGGCTTTGCCAACAAGAAGATTCATATCATTCGGGCCTATCTGTCGCCCAACAAGGTGGCGCGACTGGAGCGACAGGGATTGAGTCTCTCCGAGTTTTCCCGTCATAAATACGGGGACGCCGCCGCCATTGTGGTCGACGGCGACGGCGATCAGAAAATGGATGACCTGAACGGGGATGGCCGGGTCAATGCTGCGGACACGGACCTGTTGGCCGGCATGGTCGAGCAGGTGGAGCGGGATCTGGGCCAATACGGCGGCCTGGGCATTTGTGATGGTCCCATTGACGACATCATGCCCGACACGCCCCACGTTGTGCTGGATTGTCGCGGCATCCGCCAGCGGTGGCATTTGTCGGGGAAGACACGATGACGAACGCCTCGGCGCCGAAGCGCAAATCCAGAGTCTATGTGGCCCTGGTTCATCACCCGGTGACGGACAAACGGGGAGATGTGGTCACCACGTCCGTGACGAATCTGGACGTGCATGACATCGCCCGATCGGCGCGGACCTATGGCCTGTCGGGGTATTATCTGGTCACGCCCGTGCCGGCCATGCACTGGTTCATCCGCCGGGTGACGCGATTCTGGAGTGAAGGCGTCGGCGCGGAGTATAATGAGACGCGGCGCAAGGCCTTTGAGTTGATCCGCCTGGTGGAAAGCCTGGAGGAAGCGGTGGCGGATATAGAGACCGAACGGGGACGGCGACCGGTCCGGGTGGCCACGTCGGCGCGTCCGCAGGTGGAACCGGTGTCCTTTGCGGCGCTGCGGGAAAGAATTGATACGGAAGACGCGGATTTTCTCTTGATCCTGGGGACCGGTTGGGGGTTACATACTTCGCTCTTTGATATGACGGATTTGACGCTGGCGGCCATTGAGCCGGACAGCGACTATAATCATCTGTCGGTGCGCGCGGCGGCGGCGATCATGATGGATCGGCTGTTGGGCGCGCGATAAGAGGCGCCGTTAGGATTGGTAAGACAATGGGAATGACCCGCGCGCGCGTGGAATCGGCGCCAACGCCATCATGCGGGGAACGTCTCGATCATCATAGAGGCTGGACAAACTCCCATCACGAATGGGACACGATCCAGGCCAAATTGGAGTCAGTGGAATCATGACCACACCTATCATCAAGCAGTTCGAAGCCCAACAACTGAAACCGGCGAAAGAAATTCCGGATTTTCGGACGGGCGACACGCTCCGCATCGCCGTGCGCATCAAAGAAGGCGCCAAGGAACGTATCCAGAATTTCGAGGGCGTCTGCATTCGGCGCAGTGGCAGTAGTCTGCGCGAGACCATCACCGTTCGCCGCGTGTCCTACAACACCGGCACGGAACGTATTTTCCCGATTCACTCGCCGCGCATCGAGAGCATCACGGTCACCCGTCGTGGTCGGGTCCGTCGGGCCAAACTGCATTATCTGCGCGAACTGAGCGGCAAGAAAGCCCGTATCCGCGAAGCCCAGACGGCTGACGGTGTGCCTCTGGCCATCATTGAGGCCGACCGCGCCCGCGCGGTAGCCAAAGCTGAAGCCCAGGCCGCCAAAGCCGAAGCCCAAGCCGCCGCCCTGGCCGAAGCCCAGGCCGCCGAAGCCGCAGCGGCTGAGGAAGGCAAAACCGAAACCACCGAATAAATCAAGGGTTCAATCGGCAGGATCAAGAAACGGCGGCGGGAATTCGTTCCCGCCGCCGTTTCGCTGTTTTCAGGCCTCACGGAAAGGGCCCTTCTTTCATTCCACAAATTCAACGGGAAATCTGTCCAAGCGGATCGTCTTGATATAGGAACGAAGCGATTTCTCCAGGCGAATCATCGCGTCGATGGCCGCATCGTGAATTTCGCCCCATTTGTCTTCCTCGTCCCGATAGCCCCCTTTATCGATCGGACAGGAAATCCGGCAGTATCGCCGTCCGTCACGCTTTTTGCGCGCTGCGCGGCAAAAATCGCGCCGGCGCCTCAGTCGCTATTCTGAATACCCAGGGCTCCGCTCCCTATCGGTCGCTCCACCCTGGGCTTGTATAGGTCGCCGCCTTCGGGGCTTGGCGGATGTTTGGCTTCTGGCTCGCGGGCCTCATCGGACAGCGGCGCCGCGCCCCACGGTTCTTTGCGTCGTCGCGCCTTGGCGTTTGAAAAAAGAAGTCATCGCGCCGCGCCCCACGGTTCTTTGCGTCTTCGCGCCTT
>JADFCT010000179.1 GCA_017161665.1 Candidatus Sumerlaeota bacterium | reverse complement strand
GATGAAACTGATAAAGGTCAGAAAGCCCAGGTCCACCGTCGCCAGCTGCTCGCCCAGGCCGGGAACCCACGTCAGCGCCCCTTCGCGCAAGAGGTTGTTCAGGATGAAATGATTCAGCGGCACGGTCAGCACCAGCACAAATGTGACCGCCAGGCCCAGGCCCAGCGCGGTTTCCACCTTCTTGGAACAGGCCAGGAACGAACACATCCCCAGGAACAGGGACAAGGCCATATTTTCGACAAAGATCGACTTGACGCCCAGATTCAGATATTCTTCAAGCATGGCAAACACTCTTTCCTATAAAATCGCCGCAAGGGGCGGGGCTGTATCCTTCCACGACGCGAAACGTCTAATTCTCTTCCACCTGTTCGGGCTTCCAGGTGCGAATCCCCCAGATGAACAGCCCGATCAGGAAGAACGCGCTCGGCGCCAGCACCATCAGCCCATTGGTTTCATACCACGCCGGCATCACATGGATCCCGAACAGGGAACCGGAGCCGAACAACTCGCGGAAAAACGAAGTGGCCATCAGGATCAATCCATACCCCAGGGCATTGCCCATCCCGTCCAGCGCGCACAGCCACGGGCCGTTCTGCATGGCGTAGGCCTCAGCCCGCCCCATGACGATGCAGTTCGTGATGATCAGACCGACGAAAACCGACAACTGCTTGCTGATGTCATAAAGGAAGGCTTTCAGGAACTGGTCCGTGATGATGACCAGCGAGGCGATGATCGACAGCTGGACAATAATTCGCACATTGGTGGGGATTAGCTTGCGAATGGCGCTGACCGCCACATTCGAACCCACCAGAACAAAGATCAGAGCCAGCGACATGACAAAAGCCGTGGACATCTTGTTGGTCACCGCCAAAGCCGAGCAAATCCCCAGAACCTGTAAGGCAATGGGATTGTTCTCAAACAGCGGATCGAGCAAAATCGCTTTCTTTTCAGCATCCATAATATCGTGTCCTAAAGAAATTGCCGCAAACGTGGGAAGCGCAAGCCGGCGCCCCTCTGTGTCAAAGAATTAATTTCCAGCCATTTTTTCCAGGAACGGCTTGAACCCGTCGGCGCTGAACCAGAACCGCAGCGTGTTGGCCACGCCCCGCCCCGTCAGCGTGGCGCCCGACAGGCCGTCCACCCGATGGGGGTCGGCGTCTGCCGGGCCGGCGGCGCCTTTGATCACGTCCAGGACCACCTCACCGTCGGTGTCATACAGTTTCCGACCAATCCATTTCGCCTGCCATTCGGGATTATCAATCTCCCCGCCTAACCCCGGCGTTTCGCCGTGTTCGTAAAACGTGATGCCCCGGACGGTTTCGCCGTCCTTGTCCACGGCGAGGAATCCATACATCGTGGACCAGAGACCCGCGCCCCGGATGGGGAGAACCACCATATCCAGCGCGCCCCCCTCATCCATGATCTGATAGACCACGGCCTGATCAGCCACACGGACAACCCGCGCCTCGTTGGCCGGCGCCTCGAAACTGGTCGCCGGATCCTTGGCCGCCTTCTTGGTGTCGAAGGCCGAGGGATTGTCCGCTTCAACCACGTCCCCCGTCTTGATGTCAATCATCTGGGGGATAATTTTGGTTCCAAAAAGTGTATCCACCGCCTCTTCGGAAACATCCTCTTCGCCAATGGCGCGCAGAACGCTGAACTGCTTGTCCAAAAGCATGTTATACGCAATCCGGCTCCGCAGGCCCACAGCCGTGCCCGATACGAACAGGGAACACACGATACACACCACGGCCGAAAAAATGATGATATATGTCACGCTATGCTGCCGCATTTCTCGCCCACCTCCTCTTGATATTCTGTTGGACGACGAAATGATCGATCGTTGCCGCGAAAACATTCATCAGCAGGATCGCCAGCATCATCCCTTCAGGGAACGCCGGATTGACGACGCGTATCAAGATCACCAACGCGCCGATCAGGAATCCGTAAATATATTTGCCCGTATTGGTAAAGGCCGCCGTCACCGGGTCCGTTGTCATAAAGACCAGACCGAAGGCCCACCCCCCCATGGTCATGTGCCACCAGAAGGGGACTTCGAACATGGGATTTGTCACCTTGTCGGCCACGCTGTTGAGCAAAAGCGTCAGGACGATCGTCCCGGCCACCGTGCCCGCCATGGTCCGCCACGAACCCACCCGCGTAACCAGCAAAATCACGCCCCCCAACAAACACGCCAACGCCGATGTCTCGCCCATGGAGCCGGGGATCGTCCCCAGGAACGACTGCATCCATGAATAATCGCCCGCCAGCAGGGCCGCCTTGCCCCCCACGAAGGCTTGCGACAGCATCGTCGCGCCACTCAATCCGTCCACGCCGCCCGCCACCCAGACCAGATCGCCCGAGATCTCGGCCGGATACGCAAAGAACAAAAACGCCCGCGCCGTCAGGGCCGGATTCAAAATATTCATCCCCGTCCCGCCGAAGATTTCCTTGCCGATCACGACGCCGAAGCTGATCCCGATGGCCACCTGCCACAAAGGAATCGTGGGCGGAAGAATCAGCGGGAACAACATGCCCGTGACAAAAAAACCTTCATTCACTTCATGCTTGCGCACCGTGGCGAAGAGCACTTCCCACAGCCCGCCCACGGCATACGACACAATCAGCACCGGGATGAAGTACAGCGCCCCGTGAATCAGACACGCCAGGAGATTGTTGGGATCGAATCCCAGCCCCAGCGCCTGGACGATGGCGTGACGCCAGGTTTCGATCACCACGGCGCCTTCCTTCGACATGGCCAGATTGGCCTGATAGCCCGAATTATACATGGCCATCAAAATACATGGACCCAGAGCGAAGACCACGACGCTCATCATGCGCTTCAGATCCAGAGCGTCGCGCGCCTGCGGCCCCGTGGTCGTGACGGAGTCAGACGTATAAAAGAATGAATCGGTCGCTTCATATAAAGGGTAAAGCCAGGGGAATTTCCCCTTTTCCGAACACATGTCGCCTACCCTGTCCAACATGTTGCGTAGGAGTTTCATCAGCCTTCCTTTTCTATGAGGGTCAGATTTTCACGCAAATGCGACCCATAATCAACTTTGCTCGGGCAAACAAACGAACACAACGCCAAATCTTCCTCGATCAATTCCAAGGCGCCCAGTTTCTCAGCCATTTCCATGTCACTGGCCATGAGCGTCCGCAACAGAAAGGTCGGCTCAATATCCAGGGGCATGACGCGCTCATAACAGCCGATCGGCACAATCGCCCGGCGCCCCCCATTCATCGCCGTCGTCATCGCGAATTTCTTCTTGGGTATCAGGTTGGCCACAAAGGCCGGGATCACCGAAAACTTGTTGACCCCCGGCATGGCCCAGCCGAACAAGGCGCGCTCGCGACCCTCGGCCAAGACCGTGACCTGAAGATCATAGCGGCTCAGATAGCCCGTGACGTCGCCCATGGCCGGGCGTCCGGACAGCACCGAGCCGGACACCACCCGCACATCGCCCTCGGTCCGTTCGCCGGCCGTCAACTCATCCAGCGACGCGCCCAACCGGGTCCGAAGCAAACGAGGCTTCAGGGCGCAGGGGCCACACAGGGCCACGACCCGCTCCACATCCAGCCGTCCCGTGGCGAAGAGCCGTCCGATGGCGATCACGTCCTGATAATTCAACCACCAGGCCGCCTTGCCCCGACTCACCGGCGCCAACCGATGGATATGCGTCCCCGGCAATCCCGCCGGATGGGGACCGCCAAATTCTTCAACGTTGATGCGCTCGCCCTCGACGACCGGAATGGCGGCCCCCGGGGCCTTGCACACAAACGTCGGGCCTTCGGTCAGTCGGGATACCAGCTGAAGGCCGCGCCGGAAGTCCTCCGCCCGATCCTTCAGCACCACCGCCGGATCGGCCGCCAGCGGGTTCGTATCCATAGCCGTCACAAACACCGCTTTCGCCGTCTCGTCCACGGCGGGAACCTTTCCGAAGGGCCGCGAGCGCAACGCGGTCCATAAGCCCGATTCGATCAATAGAGCGCGAATCGCGCCGTCCGTCCACTCCCCCACGGCTTTTTCCGAATAATGCTTAAACGCGCGAAAGCAATCATCACTCGGCGCATCCAGACGTTCACCGTCGGCCAACGCGATGACCACGGATTCCAATCGGCGTTTGTCGCCGCGATTCACCGCCGTCACCGTGCCGGCTGCCGGCGCCGTATAGCGCACATCGGGTGTTTTTTTGTCTGTGAACAACACCTGACCCCGCCGGACCGCGTCGCCCACTTCCACTTGCATGGACGGTCGCATGTTCGGGTAGTCTTCGGCCACGATCGCCACGGAACGGACGACCGCCCCCGGCGAGATCACCGGTTCCGGATCGCCAGCAATCGGCAAATCCAGCCCTTTTCGTATCTGATGGAGTGCCACTGGTAGCCCCATGCCCTTTCCAAGATTGAAAAACACTCAAATTATGGAATACTTGAAAGAAATGTCAATCCCTCAAATCCAATTCAAACGAAAAAACCGGATTCATGACTCGGAAAACGACGCCAGGAGCTCGTCCACGATAGCGACGACCATGTCCCCGTCGTAGCCTTGCCGGGCGAGGTGATTCAGGAGTTTGCGGCGGAGTTTGTCGCGGTCGTATCGCTCGCGCCAGATGGCATACCGGCGACGCCCTTCGGCGCGGGCCTGGGTCCATTGCGTGTCGCGGTCGGGTCCGAAGGCTTCGATGGCCTCGTCGGCCACGGCGCCGCCGATGCCCTTTCCGGCCAGATCGGCCCGGAGTTTGCGCGGACCCGAGGGTCGGAGGCGGCCGCGCTGCCGCACAAAGGCGCCCGCAAAAGCCGCATCGTCGAGCCATTGCCGCGCCTGTCCGTAGGCAAGGGCCTCGTCGATTGTTTCCTCATCAAAACCGCGCCGGGCCAGGGCCATGCGACATTGCCGCTCGCTGCGCACGGTCAAGGCCGTATAGCGGGCCAGAACCTGTCGCGCCCGCAACCGGTCGTTGGCCTTCAAAATTTCGACTTGCCGCTCGTCGCCCAGCGCCTGCCCCCGCTGAAGCCCGAACAAAACCACCACGTCCGGCTCGAGCTGCGCCCACATCTCCCCGTTGAGCGACACCTCCGTCAAACCCGTCCGGGCCTTGACGACGCGCAGGTCCGTGATGATGGGATCAGCGGGCGGTTGGGAGGCCTCCGTCATCGTGAGCGCGCTCCCGCCTCGCCCAGCCGGTCCAGGGCCCATCGGGTGACCCGCTCGGGATCAATGCCTTTCATGCACTGATTGTCCTGACAGGGCGTGTCGCGGTGATTGAAGGCCGTCACACAGGGGCTGCACGCCAGATCCAGAAAAACGGTCTCCACATTGTCGCCCAGAGGCGCATACAGCCGGGGACACTCCGGCCCGAAGAGGGTCAGCGTGGGCGTAGGGGTCAGGGAAGCGAAATGGGGCGGGCCGCTGTCGGCGCTGATAAACAGGCGGGCCAGGTGGATCAGGTGGACCACGTCGGCAATGTCATGGGTGTGGCCGATGAAGTCAATCAGTCGGGGATCATCCACAGCGCGGAAGAGCGGCGCGCAGTACGCGCGGGCCTCTTCCAGCCCAATGACGACCACGGCCACATCGTCGATGGCCTCGAAAAGATGTCGCACAAAGGTAATATAATGCGCAATGGGCCAGGCGCGGATGGACAACAGGTTGCCGGAGAAGGGGGACAACACAACGAGCGGTGTCTCGGCCTTCAGAGTCGGCCCCTGGCGACGAAGCCGCTCGGCCATGGCGTCGAGGGCCTCGGGCGCCGGGCGATGCTTGGGGAGCCGCGTGTCGAGTTCGATAGCGACCTTGGGCAGGGGCAACTGACGCGGATCGCGCCGAAGCGCCTCCACCTGGGCGGCGAAGTTGAGAGAGATATGATGGTGGGTGTTGTAAAAGACGGGATGGGTTTCCAGCCCGCCGCGATAGAGCCCCTCGGCCCGATAGGCGCTGAACCCACACCGGACGGGCGCGCCGGTCAGGTAGGACAGAATCGCCGAGGCCCGCGAAAACAACTCGAAGTCCAGAACCGTGTCAATGCCTTCGCGCCGGGCGCGGCCCAGGCACGCCAGCGCCGACCGGACGAATCCGCCCAGGGACGAATCATCAATCTCCCAGATGGCGTCCTCATCGACCAGATGGAGCAGCGTCAGAAAACTGTGATTGCGTTTGAAGATCAGGAATCGGACGCGCGCGTCCGGATAGCGCTCGCGCAAGAGCCGCACGGACGGCGCCGCCAGGGCCAGCGAGCCCATCTCGGACAGGAGAATGATCAACACCTCCCGCGGCTGGCTCGGCCGGCGACGGACGGGGGCGAGGCGATGGACAAGGCTCAGACACCGACAAACCGGCGAGCCGATCCATCGATCCAGCATCCGCATGGTTTCAACACGCATGAGCGTCATCCCCGGGACAGGATCTCGTCAAAGCCGATGGCGCCAACGATCCCTACTTGATCAGTTGCGAAATGGCCTTGAAAGCCGGGTCCGTGGAGGTCTCCAGCAATTCGAACAGGATCATTTCCGTGGTGACCATGCAACAGCCGGCGGCGCGCAGGCGTTCGAGAGCCGCTTCCTTGTTCGGACGGGAACGGGAACTGACGGCGTCGGTGACGATGGCCACGCGATGGCCGCGACTGCGGGCCTGAATGGCCGTTTGCAGGACGCAGACATGGGCTTCAAAACCGCACAGAACAAGGGTTTTGTTCGCATAAGGGGCCATCAGTTTCTGGAACGACTCGTTGGCATAGCAACTGAATTCGCGCTTCTCGATGATGGGCGCGTCGCCGAGGACGGCCTTGATTTCAGGACACGTGGGGCCGACGCCCTTGGGGTATTGCTCGGTGACGACGACGGGCGCGCCCAACTCGCGCATCCCACTGGCCAGAATGGCCACATTGCGCATGACCTCATGGGAATCGGGGATCACGCGGTGCAGCTTGTCCTGTGCGTCAATAATCACACAGACGGTTTCGTTGCGTTTAATCAGGTGCAGGTGTTCCATGGCGATCTCTTTCGATCGAAAAGTTAAGAAATGAGTTTTCCATGCCCCTCTTAATGGTCTCAACAAATGATGAAAATGACGTCAAGGCGCCGACGGATGCCCGTCAGCCAATGCGTTTGGCAAACAATGGACGCCGTGTCGCTATGGCTCACTGCCCTCTTTGATAGATGCTGAATCCGATCGACTGCTTCAAAATGACGCAGGCTAATTCAAATGTTCGAGCGAATCCAATTTATCGGGAAATAACCGTTCCCTTGCCTGCCAGCGCGCGGGACAGGGGATTTTCGGCCCGTCCATCACACAGGGTGACCGACTGGAGCCCATTTTCCAGCGCTTCGCGCGAACCAAGCAATTTCTTTTTCATGCGCCCCTGAGCCAGATCTTCATATTCATCCAGACGCGACAACGGAATCTGTGGAATCAGGGACTCGGGATCGTTGATATCGCGCAGGAGACCCGGCACGTTCGTGAAAATGATCAGATTGTCGGCTTCCAAGGCAGCCCCGATCATGGCCGCGGCCCGGTCGCCATCCACATTGATCGCCTCATGGCCGTCGCTGATCGCGATGGGGGCGATGACCGGCGTATAGCCGGCGTCGAGCAACATCCGCAGCAGAGCGGTGTTTACCTTTTCGACTTTGCCCGTAAAGTCATCCCGAATGATCCGGCGCTTGCCATCCAGGACGACCTTGATCCGGTCCTTGCGGGG
>JADFCT010000178.1 GCA_017161665.1 Candidatus Sumerlaeota bacterium | reverse complement strand
ATAGACATTGGTTCCAATCAGCAGGTGAAACAATCCCGCAAAGGCGCCGGTGGGGAAAACCGATAGCGGTTCATTATTGAGCGTCACCACGGCCCCGGGATCCGTGTGTCCGCCGAACCGTCGCTGACTCTGGCGTGTGCTGAAGTCATGGTCCGACGGAATCACGATTTCAAGATTCGGGGGCGCCGCCCCGATACGCCCACCTTCTCCAAAGCCAAACAGAAAAGCGCAAATCAACAGGAGCAATGACAATCGACAGAGCATGACCGGTAGAAATCCTTTATTTATGAATCGAACACCCATTCCGGGCTGGCCTTAACCATAGAAAAAGGCCGGACAACAGTCAAACCGTCATCCGACCTCGGCGCCAGACAAAAAGCCGTTGGCTTGTCGCAGGATACTCAGCGCATGGAGCGTTTGTTCCCATGCCGGATCAAGCCCCTGCAAATTCAGGGGGGCTATGAAATGTACTTGCCCCGCTCGATATAGCTGGTATGCAGCAACTTGTGACTTTTATGACCGCACGGCCCCTCACGCAAAAACTCGTTATACACTTTCAAGACGGCCGGATTCTCGTGCGACTTGCGGATTTCGTAAACCGAATCCTCCGCATAGATGGCTTTGGCGCGGGCCTCGCGGATGGACGGGCTGGTCGGAATCGGTTGGCCGCCCCCGCCCAGACATCCACCGGGGCAGGCCATGAATTCGATGAAATGACATTCACTGAACTTGCCACCCGCCTTGATATCATCCATCACGCGCTTCGCGTTGGCGGTTCCGTGGGCCACCCCGAGTTTAACCGTGGCGCCCTTGAGCCAATCCCAATTGGGGACCAGCGGTTTCAGGAGATCCGGAACCGGGCCGATCTTATCCAGGGTCAATTCCACGTACTTCACCCCCTGGAAGCCGCGGACGGGAATAATGTCCGCATGTTCGAAGATGTTTTCGATCCGCTCGCCGCTCACCAGTTCATACACACTGCGCAGGGCGGCTTCCATGACGCCGCCGGTGGCGCCGAAAATCACACCCGAGCCGGTCGCCGTTCCGAAGGGATCGTCGAAGTCCGACCGCGGCATATCGGGCAAAAAGATGCCAGTCTCTGAAATCATTTGCGCCAACTCACGCGTTGTCAATCCATAGTCCACGTCTTTATAGCCACTGTCGCACATCTCCGGCCGATTGCACTCGAATTTCTTGGCCGAACACGGCATCAGCGCCACGGTGACGATGTCCTTCGGATCGATTTTGTTCAGTTCCGCGTAGTAGGTCTTGATCAAGGCGCCAAACATCTGCTGCGGGCTCTTGGCCGACGAAAGATTCGGCACATATTCGGGATAAAAATGCTCCAGAAACTTCACCCACCCCGGCGAACAACTCGTGAATTGGGGCAGGGCGATTGATGCATCCTTTTCGACCAGCGCCTTATATAACCGTAGCAGCAGTTCGGTTCCCTCTTCAATAATGGTCAAATCCGCCGAGAAGTTCGTGTCGAATACTCGGTCAAATCCGCAGCGACGCAGGGCCGTATTCAGTTCAAAGGTCAACGCCGTTCCGGGCTCCAGGCCGAAGTTTTCACCGATGGCGGCCCGCGGGCTTGGGGCGGTTTGAATGACCACATGCTTATCGGGATTGTCAATGGCCGCCCAGACTTCGTCGGTCGGATCATTGGCGCGCAAGGCGCCGGTGGGGCAGCGATTGATGCACTGGCCGCAATTGATGCAGATCACTTCGCCCAGCGGTTTGTTCATAAAGGTCTGAATCTCAACATCCGCTCCCCGTCCGTGTCCTTCCAGCACACCGACCTCCTGCAAGTCAATACACGTGCGCACGCACCGGCGACACAGGATGCACTTGTTCATGTCTCGGATCACGGAGGGACTGGAACGATCTACCGCGTAGAGAGGCTTTTCGGGATGTCCGAATCGGAAGAAGTCCACCCCATACTCTTTGGCCAGCGTCTGTAGTTCACAGTTGTTGTTCCGGAAGCACGCGTAGCACTCCCCGTAGTGTTTCGACAGCATCAGGTCCAGAATATGGCGGCGCGCCTGGCGCACACGGCGCGTGTGTGTCTTGACCGTGATGGGGGCGGTGACCGGATAGCCGCAGGCGGCCTGGAGTGTGCGTTGCCCTTCCACTTCCACCACACAAATCCGGCAGACACCGGCCACACACAAATCTTCGTGATAGCACAAGGTGGGAATCCGAATCCCCAGCGAGCGGGCCGCTTCAAGGATCGTCGTTCCCAAGGGAATCTTGATATCTTTCCCGTCGATATTGATGGTCACCTTGCCGCCGATCGCGTCGTCCATGCCGGACTTTTCAATCACATACCCCCTCTGGCTGACCGGGGCGCGACTGGTATCGTCTAAAATGGGCTTGTCTGTCATTGATTTGCTCCTTTCATCGGTTCGTCAGACGATCACGTCGGTCCGTCCCATGATCTCATCGCCGTAGTGTTTGACAATGGACAGGAACGCGTTGGGACTCGACTGGCCCAGCCCGCATTTTGAGGCCTGCTGCATGGTTTCGCCCAAAGCGCACAATTCACGCATCTGGCGCGTTGAGCATCGTCCTTCTTCCAGCAAGCGCAACCCCTCCAGGAGTTTGACATTCCCTTCGCGACAGGGCGTGCATTGACCGCAGGATTCGCCAACAAAAAATTCCATGAAATTGGAGACCACCTGGAGCATGTCCCGATGGGGGCCGAACACGATCACGGCGCCGCCGGTCGGCACATCCTCGAAAGCGATATGCCGTTCGAAATCCCGGGCCGGCACGATATATCCGGAGGCCCCGCCCACCTGGACCGCTTTGGCGTTTTCGCCGCCCACTTCCCGCATGAGATCCGCGATGGTCAATCCCCACGGAAATTCATAAACGCCGGGACGCTCCACGTCGCCTGAAACACTGAACAACTTCAAGCCCTTGGACTTGTCCGTGCCCAGGCTGGAAAACCAATCCGCCCCTCGCGCCATAATGCTGGGAATCCAGGCCAGGGTCTCTACATTGTTGACCACTGTCGGCCTGCCCTTGTATCCGGTGTTGACCGGGAAAGGCGGTCGGTTCCGTGGTTCGCCCCGCTGTCCTTCCAGCGACTCGATGAGCGCCGTTTCTTCCCCACACACATAGGCGCCCGATCCGATAAAGATTTCGATGTCAAAGGAGACATCGTCCCGTCCCAGGACCCGTTCGCCCAGCATTCCTTCCGTGCGCATCCGTTCCAGCGTTTTTTCCAAATCTTTACGCAAATACGAATACTCGCCGCGCAGATAAAGGATCCCTTTCTGCGCGCCGATGGCGTATCCGGCAATAATCATTCCCTCGAAAACCAGATCGGCGAAGCGATTGAGGATCACACGATCCTTGAATGTGCCGGGTTCGCCTTCATCGGCATTGCAGACAACAAATTTTTCATCCGCCACCGTGGCCGCCGCCAGGTTCCATTTGACACCGGTCGGGAAGCCGGCGCCCCCTCGCCCTTTGAGCCCTGATCCGCTGACCTCGGCGACAATTCCCGCCCGTCCCTTATCCAAAGCGGCCTGCAAACCCACCCGGGGTTTGACTGTGCTGAACGTCAATTCACCTGTATGCGAAGGCGACATGATTAGAGTTCCTCCTTCCCTTCCAGACCGATGTTGCCGAATGAAGCCCGGCAGGCCTGAAGCACATTGTGAACCAGTTCCGGTGTTACCCGCGTGAAGACCTTCTCATTGATCAGCATGGCCGGTCCCTGATCACACATGCCGATACAGTTGGCCCACTCCAGGGTAAACATGCCATCGTTTGTCGTTTCACCGAACGAAATCCCCAGATCATTTTCCAACTGACGGGCCAGCCGATCTTTGCCGGCAATGTCGCACGAAATCGTCCGGCACAAACGAATGATGAATTTGCCGCGCGCGCTGAGATCCAGGAAATGATAAAACGAAATCACACTCTGGACCTCAACCGGGTGAATGGACAACACATCCGCAATCACCTGCATGGCAAAGTCGGAGATCTCGCCGTACTTTTGCTGCACCCGTTGCAACAGGGGAATCAGCGCCTCGCGTGAGCCACCGCCCGCGTCTCCCCAGGCCAGGATATCATCGCGCAGCCTGTCTTGTTCTGTGACCAGCATAGACTCAATCCTCCTTTGTGCCCAAAAGCAAATTGACCTGCTCCAACAAACGCTCGGGGCGAATCGGCTTTTCCTCGAACGCGTCCACCGGGGCCATCGGCTCATTCTTGCCGTACTTATAGCCCGTTACCTTGTTGATGCTCGACAGCATCAGAATCGGCTTCTCGAAGCCGTGCCGCCGCAGCTGTTGGGCCATGGCGAAACCGTCGTCGGGCTGCGCCATCACCACATCGAGAATCAACAAATCGGGTTGAAACGTCTCGATTGCCGGCCGCCCTTCCTCTCGACTCAACGCCGATGCCACTTCATGCCCGGCCCGTTCCAAGACCAGACGACAGCCCTCGATCACATCGGGGTCGTCGTCCACAATCATGATCTTTGCCATCATGCGCCCCTTTCTCTCCCCCAGCGGAGGATGTGTGCGAAATACGACTCGAAAACTCTTTAGATTTTATACTGTGTACTCGATCGAGTTAAAACAAGCAAGCGCTTTTTTCATCTTTTTAAAAAATCGGTCACTTTCATCGTGCGGGCGCTATCAACGACCGGCGGATTCACGGATTGAAATATAGAGGATCCCATTCAAAAACAGCCCATTTTCACAGATTATTTCAGTCTTTTCTTTCGGAGCGCGCTGTGGGACGCCTGTTTATTGTACGGGCGTTCTGACCGATCGCGTGGGCAATCAGGTGTTAAAAATCGATTCGCCTTTATTGATTGCCTGACCACGCCGGTGGAGGATCGCCGGGAGGGTAAAAAAAAGAGACCCGCGAAGGGCCTCTTGAAAATCGCATCTGCTGAGGGGGGATTCCGTTCAACCGATAACGGAGCGATAGGAGCCCGGTTTCCCATATCCCGTCGCCGCCGCCGAGCTGGAGGCGGGAACAGGTTGAGGGGTGGGCGCCGTTGTGGGTTTGTAGGTTCCGCGCTTCCCATAAGCCACCGCGCCGGTCACCGTGGGCGGCGCCGCGGGGGCTTCGGCGGAAGGCGGCGACGATGGCGCGGCGGATTCACTCAAGGGCGCTCGGGTCGCCTGTGGTTTGGCGGCCAAGGCTTCAGACACCGCCGCTCCAGCCGTTTCATTTGTCGGAAGCGGCGCGGAGGCGATCTGACGCCACCCTTCCAGAATGGTATTGATAATATCGATGGCTTCGCGCAGGGGGGCCGTTTGGCTCTTGATATTTGCCATGGTGACAATATCGCGCACATAGTCATACAGGTTACTCAGATTTGTGGCAATATCACCGCCTTGCTCGGAATCCAACGAGCAGGTCATGAAGTGGACAATCTGCAATGCCTTGTTGATTTTGGCCGACATGGTTTTCTTGTCGCCCGCCTCAACGGCGCTGATGGCCATGGACAGATTCTGGACGATCCCCTCGTACAAAAGGATCACGATCTTGCGGTTGTCCACCGTGGTCTTGAATTGACTTTGCTGATAGGTTTTGATGCCTTGGGAGGCCATAATTCTCCATCCCTTCGCAAGGATATGTTGAATGTCACATCACAGAACGGGAGCAATCAATCGGAAAATCGCGATTATTTTTGCTGTGAGCCGGCCAAATTCGCCAGCTGCTGGCTTAAGAATGAGGATTGACTGTTCATTTCCGCAATCTGTTGTTCCAGGGCGCGGAACTGAATGCGCAGCCGCTCGGACTCGCGGTCCAGTCGCCCCTGAAGTGTTTCTATTCGATCATTCAGCAGCTCGGACTCGGCCGTCAGGCTGTCGTTTCGCAACTTAATCAGACCGGACGACGAGCCCGTGGCGTCCGTCAGGCTCTTGGACAGCGTTTCCGCCACCCCAAAACGAACGGTAATCTCGCCCATATCCCCTGTGCCAGCGCCGGTGATCTTCAGGCTCAGGCCGCTGACATCCGTGCCATATTTACCGGTCAGATACTGTCCCGCGCCGGTGGCTTCGAGGCCGTTGATCGTCCCTTCAATATCGGAGCCCGTGTCGCTCAACAGGGCCGTGCCCAAACCCGATTCGCCGGTATTGGACTGAACGTTGAAAGACGCTGTGGAACCGTAGTCTTCGGTCCGAAAGGCCAACGCGCCACCGTCGGAATAGGCGGTCAGGTCGGCGCCGGCCGCATCCATGGCATTATTGACCCGTTCGATGATCCGGCTCAACGAATCGCCCACTTCAAGGTTCACTTTGACTTCTTTACCCAGAACCTTGAACGTCAGCGTTTCAGCCGCGGTCAGATTCCCGGCCAGAGTCGAGCCGGCCACGACCGAGGCCTGTGTGGCCTCCTGCGTGACATTGACCCGATAATCGCCGGCATCAATGCCCATGGCCGAGGCGCTGATGAACTCGATGTTCGCATTATCCGTCGTCCCTGTGGCGGCGAAAATAGCCTGGACGTCGGAAAAATTGTTTTCGATCGCGTCTTCCAGAACGGTGTCGTCAATTTCCAGTTTGCCGTATCGATCCAGCGAAACACCAATGCGCGACAGGGCGCTGAGTCCGCTCGGATCCAATCCATCCACCACACCGGAAACGGCCGAGGTCATCATGTTGCGAATGGAATAAACCACCGTATCGCCAAAGAGCAGGCCGGCCTTCTGGTTTTCCGCGTCGTATGAGGCCACACTGTCCAGATTGGAGACCACCTTATTGTAGGCCGCCACGAATTTTTCGACGGCCCCCATCACTTCGTCTTTCACATCGCCTTCGACTTGTTCCGCCCGGGCTGTAATCGTCTCAGCGCTCACGGATTTGGCGGTAAACGTCAAGCCTTCCACAACATTGGTGAAGGTATTGGTCGGATTGTAAACCGAAACGCCATTGACCTTAATCCAGGCATTTTCAGCCGTCTGAATGTCCCCGAAGGTCAGAGCGGTATCGTTCTGTGTGACGGAAATGGCGTTCTCTGTCCCCGTCTTTTCGGAGGACAGCGTCATTGTATAGGGCGTGCCGGACGAATCGTTCTGATTGATAATGGCGGCGTTGACGCCGGCGCCCAGATCGTTTATTGCCGTCGCCAGATCGCTTAGGGTCGTGGAGGCAGTCACCTCGACGGAATATTCCGTGCCCCCCACCTCGAACTTGAAGAAACCGTCTCCCGCAGCGATCGTCGCCTCGGGACTGGCCACATTGCTGGCATCCACGATATGACTCTGCGCCAGTCGCTCAACCTTTACGTTGTAGGAGGAGAAATTGTCCAGATCCGACGCGGCCGCGACGTCCAGAACATCGTCATTGCTGGAGTAGCCGTTAATGGTATTTTGGGGGGGCGTGATTTTCTTCAATCCGCTCATCGCGTCTTTGAGCGAGAGCAGATCGGTGTTCAGGCTGAGCAGCGCGCCTTCCTTGGCGCGGAGTGTGGCCTGCTGGGTTTGAAGATTGATGATGGGTCGACGGCCCGCTTCGGCGATTTTGGAGATAATATCTTCATAATCGATGCCGGAGGCGAGGCCTACGCCGATTGAAATCGTCATGATTCAGAAACCTCCGTGTTTCCGGTTGCGACAGGCGCTTACGTTCTTGGTTAACTTATCGGATCTTCAGGCGGGAACTTGACTGGAGTTCCTGTTCCCGGCACATTTTTCCGCCTGTCAACGCCTGAACAGGCTAAAAGATCCATCCGGACTTTACCAGG
>JADFCT010000177.1 GCA_017161665.1 Candidatus Sumerlaeota bacterium | reverse complement strand
TGGCCCTTGGGGCGCGAGCCTGATACGACAGCGGCGCCGCGCCCCAGCGTGCTTTGCGCCTTGGCGATTAGCGCAATCATCTTCTTTACCTTCTATTCTTCAGGGTTCGAAAAAAAAGATTCCCCCGCGCCGCGCCCCGGCGTGCTTTGTGCCTTCGCGCCTTTGCGTTTGAAAAAATCACCGCGCCACGCCTCGATGTCATTTTCATCCGTTGTTGGTTCTATTTTGATGGACATGGGGAACTTGAAATTAACTTGATCGGGTTCGGGCCGGGCGGTGTAGGATTTGCGCCAGATTCGGGCGTCGCCTTTGGTGGAGGCGTTCGGGATTCTATCCAGACGGAAAGGAACAATGATGTCTATTGCCGATGAACTGGACTATCAAATCCATGGGGATGACATGCAGTTTGTCATTGTCGAGTTGGACCCTGGCGAGACGGTGATCGCGGAAGCCGGGGCCATGATGTTTATGACAGATGGAATCGATATGAAGACCCGCATGGGCGGGCGTAACGATACGGGCGGCGTCATGGGCAAGTTGATGTCGGCTGGCAAGCGCATATTGACAGGAGAGAGTCTGTTTATCACGACCTTTACACATCAGGGCGTCGGCAAGGGCCAGGTGGCCTTCGGCGCGCCGTATCCGGGGAAGATCATCCCCATGGACCTGAGGCAATTGGGGACGATGCTCTGTCAGAAGGATTCGTTCCTCTGTTCGGCGGACGGGATTGATGTGGGGATCGCCTTCACCAAGAAATTCGGCGCCGGCCTCTTCGGCGGTGAGGGATTCATTCTGCAGAAACTGAGCGGCGACGGCCTGGCTTTTGCTCATGCGGGCGGCACGATTTATGAACTGGAACTGGAGAGGGGGCAGAACCTGCGGGTCGATACGGGCTGTATCGTGGCCTTTCAGGAAAATGTGCAGTATGACATTAAGTTTGTCGGTTCCGTGAAGACGGCCTTTTTCGGCGGCGAGGGGCTTTTCTATGCCAGCCTGAGTGGTCCCGGCAAGGTCTGGCTCCAGTCGCTGCCCTTCAGCCGGTTGGCGGGGCGGGTGTATGCGGCCGCGCCACAGGGTGGCGGCAAGCACAAAGGCGAGGGCTCAATCCTCGGCGGCCTGGGTGGGCTGTTGGATGGCGACAACCGTTAGCCCGCGCGCGTCAGGCCCGTCCGCTCAGGCGTGGCGGGCCTGACTGTCCGGGGCCTTGATGGCCACGATATTGGTGGCGGTCGGCTCCTCGGCTTCCACCTCGGCGCCGGTCGCGTCCCCTTCGGTCAGGAACCGGGCGGCTTGTTCGGGCGGCAGGGGATTGATGTAAAAACCCGTTCCCCATTCAAATCCGGCGATGCGGGTCAGTTTGGGGATGATTTCGATGTGCCAGTGAAACCGCGTGTCGTTCGGGGCTTTGAGCGGCGCGGTGTGTATGATGAAGTTATAGGGGGGATCATCCAGCACGTCTTTCAGTTTGGATAAAATGCCGTGCAGTGTTTCGGCCAGATCATGGACTTCGTTTTTCTGGATGTCATGAAAATGAAGGCTGTGTTTGCGAGGCAGGATCCAGGTTTCGTACGGGAAGCGGGAGGCGTAGGGCAAAACGGCCACGAAACTGTCATTCTCATGAACAATGCGTTCGCGTTCGGTTTCCTCCTGATGGAGGATGTCGCAGAAGACGCAGCGTTCCTTCCATTCCCAATACTTGCGGGCGCCGTCGACTTCTTCCTGCACGCGCTTGGGCACGATGGGCAGGCCGATGATCTGACTGTGGGGGTGATCAAGGGAGGCGCCGGCCTCAATGCCGTGATTTTTAAAGATTAAAATATATTCCAGCCGCTCGTCCCGTTTGAGTTCCAGGATGCGGTCACGATAGGCCCAGAGGACCTCTTCGACCTGGCGCACATCACTGTCGGCCAGCGACTCGAAGTGATTGGGCGTTTCGATGACCACTTCATGGGCCCCCACGCCGGAGACCATGTCATACATGCCCATGCCCACGCGCTTGACCGAGGCTTCGCCGCCTTGCAGGGCGGGAAATTTATTCGGCACCACGCGGGTCCACCATCCCGCGTGATCCCCCTCACTCCCTTTTTCACGATAGCTGAGCACCTCGTGCGGCGTGTCGCCCTCGTGCCCGGGACAGAAGGGACAATCCTCAATGGGGGCAATGACCGGATCGGGGGTTCGCATCCGTTGGGGGCGCTTGGCCCGCTCCGTGGCGATGATGATCCAGCGCCCAATGACGGGATCTTTGCGCAGTTCGGGCATAATTCATTTCCCTCACTTTCCCGGCCGGCAACATTTTGTTCGCCGACGGCTCCACTCTTCTCTGTCCTAAGTGTGGGAGCGTAACGGCGAATCTGTCAAGTCTAATTGGACCGGTCCAACCGAATTCCCCCAACCGCGCGGGCGAGACACCGGCGCGGCAAAACGACCGTCCGCGCTACGGCCCGACGGCCTTCGCATCCGTCGTTGGGTCCGTTTCGGGGACAGGGCGCCACACCCATGCAAAAACGCGCCGGGCGTTGAGCGCCCGACGCGTTGGATGGAATAGATATCGCCTTTTTTGAAAAACTATCAACCGTGCTGCGCGCTGCCCAAGACCGCTTCGTTTTTGTGCTTGATCAGTTTGATCAACTCCTTGCGGGCCGGTCCCAAAAACTTGCGCGGATCGAATTCCCCCGGGCTGTCCACGAAAACCTTGCGCACGGCCGCTGTCATGGCCAAACGGCCATCGCTGTCGATGTTGATCTTGCAGACGGCCGATGTGGCGGCTTTGCGGAGCTGTTCCTCGGGAATCCCCACGGCGTCGGCCAGGCTGCCGCCGTTGGCGTTGATCATCTCTACATACTCCGGAACGACGGACGAGGCGCCGTGGAGGACGATCGGGAAGCCGGGCAGGCGTTTTTCGATCTCTTCCAGGATGTCAAAGCGCAGGGGCGGCGGCACCAGCACACCGTCTTCGTTGCGCGTGCATTGGGCCGGTGTAAACTTGAAGGCGCCGTGGCTCGTGCCGATGGAGATGGCCAGCGAGTCCACGCCGGTGCGGTTGACGAAGTCTTCCACCTGGTCCGGCTGCGTATAGACGCTCTTGGCGGCCACGACGTCATCCTCGATGCCGGCCAGAACGCCGAGTTCGCCTTCAACGGTCACGTCGAACTGATGGGCGTATTCAACGACCTTTTTGGTCTCTTCAATGTTTTTTTCATAGGGGTGATGCGAACCGTCGATCATGACGGACGAGAAACCGGATTCGATGCACGACTGGCAGGTCTCGAACGAGTCGCCATGGTCCAGGTGCAGCGCGATGGGAATCGTGGCGCCCATGTCGCGAACCATTTTGACGCCGCCTTCGGCCATGTAACGCAACAGCGTTTCATTGGCGTAGCTGCGGGCCCCTTTGGAGACCTGGAGAATGACCGGCGAATTGGTCTCGGCGCATCCGGTCAGCACGGCCTGCAACTGCTCCATATTGTTAAAATTATAGGCGGGAATGGCATACTTGCCCTCCATGGCCTTTTTGAACATGTCCCGTGTGTTGACCAAACCCAGATCTTTGTAGTTAATCATGGGGAACGAATCCTTTCTCAATATAAACGCCCGACCTGTCGGGTCGTTGAGCGCCGATGCTCGGGCGCGGACTGACGAACTTGGGGAGACGCGCGATGTTGGAGGTGGCGGGCGGATTCGAACCGCCGAATGAAGGCTTTGCAGGCCTCTCCCTTAGCCACTTGGGTACGCCACCTTGAAGACTCATCACAAAGGGTTGTGAACCTACCGACGGCCCCGGGGGCAAGTCAACCCCTTTTCGCCTTTTTACAACGACAGCATGAGTTTGACCAACTTCAAGTTATAGCGGGCGTTGGCGTTGTCCGGATTCAATTCCACCGCCCGGGCGAAAGACTGCGCCGCCGCTTCCCGCATTCCGGCTTCCAGATATTTCACGCCCAGATTGTAATGATACACATCGCGGTCCGGATGGCGACCGACGAGGGCCTGATAGTCGTCAAGCGTCCACTGATCGGGCGGACCGTTCGGTCGATCGTTGTTTTCGTCCCGGGGCGGGTCCGCCGCCGGAGTGGCCATTTCGTCCATGAGCGCGCGATAGGCCGCCTGGATGCGCACGAACTCGTGATGGGCCACGTACTTGATTTTTTCGCCCAGATTCTGGACGCGGTCCGGATGATATTCCTTCACCCGCTGTCGATAGGCGCGGGTGATTGCATCCACGGACGCCCCCGGTGGTGTTCCCAGCGTTTGGGCGGGATCGGTTTCGCCAAACAGATAATCATATTCCGATTCGGCCAGGATGGGCCCTTTGAGGGCGGCCGACAGGTTGCGCAGCGTCTCGATGGCGTCCGGCTCCAGGCGCAGTCCCGACAACAGGGCTTCGGCCACGTCGGCCCCCTGCCAGAGGGCCTCGCGCCCGTCCGTGTCCTTGAAGCGCGCCCGCCGCAGGTCCGCCCTGCTCAAATCGGCTCCCCGCAAATCGGCCCGCATCCAATCCGCGCCGTCAAAACAGGCCCCGCGTCCGTGGACCCGAAGCAGAATCGTATCAACGAGATGGGCCTGGCGCAGGCGCGCCCCCGACAGGTCCGCGTCTGTCAGACAGGTCCGCGACAGGTTGCATCCAACGAGCGAGGCCCCGCGCAGGATGGCCCCGGTCAGGTCGGCGTCGGACAAATCCGCTCCGTCCAGTTTCGCCGCGGTCAAGTCCGTTCCGGATAAATCATAGCGCCCCAGATCCGCTTCGTGCCAATCCGTTTGGGACAAATCGATCCCCCCGGTTTGGCGCTTATATAACAGCCACAGATTCGCGTCCCCATCCCGAAGGGCCTGACGTAAAATTCGGGCGGATTGATTTTCGGACACGGTGAAACACTCCAGGGACGATTCGGTCAACCAAGGCTCCCGCGCGTGGAAAAGCGATTTCCCCCCCTGCTTACCTTTTTTTGAACGCTTCGTCGCGGTTGGCATAAATTGGCAGGAGGTTGTCCAATCCCGTTAACCGCAGGATTTCGGATGTCTTTTCGGTCATTTCCACGACAGCGAAGTCAACCTGATGGGCCTGACTGGATCGGAAAGCGGACACAATCATGCCGACCCCCAGGGAATCGACGGTCTGAACGTTCTCCATATCGAGCACAACGGCTTTGATATGGCCCGAATTGATCTGGCGGGTCATTTCATCGCGCATGGCGGAAGCCAGATTGCGATCCAGCGCGCCGGACAAATGAATGGTACAGCATCCATCCTCCACGGTCGTGGTCAGCCGGGGTTCCGGATCAAAGTCAAAAGGGGTTCCTGTAGTCATGCGTTCCGGGTATCCTCAATAATTCGGGCATAGCGGACAAATCGGTCGGGCGCGATTCCCCGTTTAAATCTTATCGGTTCGTCCCGGAAAAAACTTAAGCGTTCTTGCCAGAATTGTGGACGCGATTGTGATGGACACGGGTCGAGGGGGCGTGGGTAAGATTGGTTTATCGTTGACGCTGAAAATGAATCGGCGCCTTTGGGGCGGCTGATGTGACTTTTCGACTGGGAGTTTAATGGCTATGAGTGGACAAAAACCTTCGCGTAAACCCGCGCGGCCCTATTTCAGTTCCGGTCCGTGTTCCAAATATCCGGGCTGGTCAACGGCTGCCCTGGATGCGGCGGTGACGGGGCGGTCGCATCGAGGCAAACCCGGCAAAGCGGCCTTGGCCGCGGCCATCGAGGAAACCCGCGCGCTGCTGGCCGTGCCGGCCGACTACCTCATCGGAATCGTTCCGGCGTCGGATACGGGCGCCTTCGAGTGCGCCATGTGGTCCCTCCTGGGCCCCCGCCCGGTGGATGTGCTGGTGTGGGAAAGCTTCAGCAAGGGATGGGCGACGGACATCACGAAGCAATTGAAAATCGAGGCCAATATTTACACGGCCGATTACGGCAAGATTCCGGATCTGGGACAGGTAAACGGGGCCCATGACGTGGTCTTCGCCTGGAATGGGACGACCGCCGGCGCCATGGTCCCCAACGGCGACTGGATTGCGGCGGACCGCGAGGGGTTGACCTTGTGTGATGGGACCAGCGCGGCTTTCGCCATGGAAATCGCCTGGGACAAGATCGACGTGTTCACCTATTCGTGGCAGAAGTGCCTGGGGGGCGAAGCGGCTCATGGCGTGTTGATCCTGAGCCCGCGGGCCGTGGAGCGGATTGAATCGTATGATCCCCCCTGGCCCATGCCGAAAATTTTCCGTCTGAAGAAGGGCGATAAGATCAACGCGGGCATCTTCAAGGGAGAAACGATCAATACCCCGTCCATGATTTGTGTGCAGGATTATCGCGCGGCCCTGGCCTGGGCGCGCGAAATCGGGGGATTGGATGCGCTGATCGCTAAATCGAAGGCTAATCTGGCGGCCGTGGAAGAATGGGTGGCGGCCCATCCGTCGTTTGGATTTCTGGCCGAGGACAAGGCGATTCGGTCCAATACGTCGGTGTGTGTGAATATCGTGGATCCGGCGTTCACGTCCAAACCGGTGGAAGACCAACAGGCCGCCATCAAGAAGATCTGCGCCCTTCTGGAAGAGGAAGGGGCGGCGTATGACGTGGCCGGCTATCGCGACGCGCCGGCCGGTTTCCGATTCTGGTGTGGTCCGACCGTGGATACGGACGACCTCACGATTGCGCTGGAGTGGGTGGCCTGGGCCACGGCCCAAGTGGTCTAGGCCGTGCGAACGGTGAAAAGAAACCGAGCGACGCGCGTCTGTTTGGGGGCGCGCGTTTGGTGGCGACCAGACCCATGCGACAGAGAAAGGATTGGACATGCGCGCGATTATTCCAACGGCGGGAATGGGGACGCGATTGCGCCCCCATACACACACGGCCCCCAAAGTATTGCTGAACGTGGCAGGCAAGCCGATTCTGGGCCATATTGTGGACGAATTGATGGCCGCGGGCGTCGTGGACATCACCTTTATTGTCGGCTACCTGGGCCATCAGGTCACCGAGTATATTGAATCCCATTATCCCAATCTGCGGTCCCACTTTGTGGAACAGGAGGAGCGCAAAGGATTGGGCCATGCGATCTGGCTGACGCGGGAACTGTTCCCCGAGCCCGGCCCGGCGCTGATCATTCTGGGCGATACGATTTTTCAGGCCGATCTGGGGACGTTGATGGCCTGCCCTCAGACCGCCATCGCCGTGCGGGAGGTTGAGGACCCCTCCCGATTCGGTATCGTGGAAACAGACAGCGACGGGCAAATTCTGCGCATGGTGGAAAAACCCGACAATCCGTCAACGAATCTGGCGATCGTGGGGATTTATTCGATCCATGACACGCGGCCGTTGTTTGAATGCCTGGGCGAACTGGTGGCGCGGAGACAGATGACCCGCGGAGAATATCAATTGACGGATGCCCTCGCGATGATGATTGAACGGGGCGAGTCGATCATCTCGTTCCCCATTGAGGGCTGGTTTGACTGTGGGAAGCCGGAAACACTGCTGGCCACCAATCGTCACCTGATGGATATGGCCGAAGAGGCTTCCTATGTGCCGGATACGTATTCCAATTCGATCATCATCCCGCCGGTTTCCATTTCGCCCGGCGCCCGGGTCAAACATTCGATTATTGGCCCCTATGTGTCGATTTCGGCAGGGGCCGATATCCGACACTCCATCATCTCCGATTCGATTATCAGCGAACAGGCCACGGTGTGGGACATCAATCTTTGCGATTCCATCGTGGCCCATAACGCGCGGGTCGTGGGATATCGGACGCGGCTGAATGTGGGGGACTCCTCGG
>JADFCT010000176.1 GCA_017161665.1 Candidatus Sumerlaeota bacterium | reverse complement strand
GATGGCGTTGGACGCCATAGCCGAAGACCGCGGGCGTCGGTTTGTTCAGGAGGGGCCGCCAGGGCCGCTGATCGACGCCGAAGGTTTTTTCCAGAATGGGGATCAGTTCGGATTCCGTCACGGCGCCGGCGACGACCAGGAGGCTGTTGGCGGGGCCGTAGTGCCGGTGATAATAGTCCAGCAAGTCCCCGGCTTTGATCTGACGCAAGGTTTCGGGCGTTCCCAGGACGCTGTTTTTATAGGGGCCGGCTCGGTAGGCTGCTTCGAGGAGGCAATCATAGAGCAGGGCGTTGGGGTTGTCCTGTTTGCGTCGATATTCTTCGATGATGACGTCGCGTTCCCGGTCCACCTCGGCCGAATCGATGACCGCGCGTTGTGTGATTTGGGAGAGGACTTCGGCGGCTGTGGTCAGATGATCGGACGCGACGTTGACATAGAAGTGTGTGTAGTCGCGCGAGGTGGCCGCGTTCCAGACGCCCCCGATGCTCTCAATCATCCGGTCGATTTCCGCCGGTCCATATCGATCCGTTCCCTTGAAGGCCATGTGTTCCATGAAGTGTGAGATGCCGTTGAGATGATCCGGCTCATCGGCCGATCCGGCGCGGACCCAATAATCCAGGGTCACGAGGGGGCGGTTGTGATTTTCGAGGAGCAGGACGGTGAGTCCATTGGCTAAGAGGAAGCGGTGGGAGGCGGTCATAGCGGTCTCGCTTGTCTGGAGTGCGGCGTGGCGTTGGTTTTGATTCCAGGCGCCACAGGCCGTCAGTCCGGCGCAGGCGCCCAGGCTCGCCCAGGCGATCAGGCCGGCGAGAAGGTTTCGTGTCCAAGGGATTGAGCGCAGTCGGTCACACATGGGCGGCTGTCCCGGCATCGTCGAATGGTTCACCTGATGGAAACATCCTCGTCCATTCCCGCGGAGGGGGCAAAGAAAAACCGACCCGGGGCTGATTTCCCGGGCCGGTTTGGTTTCTTTTCGGAATCAACGACCGAATCGTTTACTCGGAGATCGGAGCGGAGACCGGAACGGGAATGGGCGTGGCGTCCGGCGCGGGGGCCTGGACGGCCGTGGGGGCGGTGTCATCCAGATCGTTGATGGCGGCGTCGCCTTCGTTGACCATGAGGCGGGGGCCCACCAGCGTGAGCAGAATCGCCATGGTCATGAATCCAACGGCGGAATACTTGGTCCAGTTTTTGAGTGTCGCTTCGGCATCGTGAGCGCCCAGCGTATCGCTCAGGGGTGAGGAGCCGGAGACCAGCCCCGACAGGCCGCCGCCCTTGCCTTCCTGCATCAAAACGACCACGATCATAAAGAGGCAGGTCAACACATAGGCCCCCGTCAGTATGACCAGAAAAAGTCCTGATAAAAACGCCATGACATGACTCCTTGCGTATCCTTCAATATGGCCGCCCGGGACGCCGTCGGCGCAACCGGACCATCTTATATTCATGCAAAGGGGAATGAGCGTATCCATCCCGCCCCGTCGAAGTCAATCCTTTTTTCGTTTATCGATGTTCGGTCTTCAGGGGTTTGCGCCGGAGTCGGCGCCAGGCGTTGACAACGGCCAGGGCGCCTCTTTCGGTCAGGAGTCGGTTCAGCCACAGGTGGCAGGTGGCTTCGCGTCGTTTGGCTTTGAGGTAGGGGGCGGGGCGTTCGATGTGATGCGCGTGGTGGATGCGCTCGAATTCGGCATACATGGCCAGTTGTCCGCGAATGGTGGCGCTCATGCCGCCGGCGCGCATGGCGGCCACGGGTTGATCCAGCCAGACGGCGGGACGGCTTTTGAGCTCGCCCAGGAGCAGATCGTAGTCGCCGGCGATCCGATAGGCGAGATTGAATCCCCGGCCGCCCTCGAAGAGGGAGCGATGGTGGAAGGTTCCCTGATGGGGAATGGTGTTGACCTCCAGGAATCGCTCACGCGCTTCTTCCCACGGTCGCCCTTCCTCGCGCAGAACCCGGTTGTCATCGGTCACGATCATGACGCGGCCATAGGCGACCCGTTCGCGGCATTGGCGCAATTGCGGGGCGATGCGGGCCAAGGTGTCGGGCGCCCAGAATCGGTCGTCGGCGCCGAGGAAATAGATCCAATCGCCGGTGGCGTGGGCGACGGCCTTGTTCCAGGCGTCCGAGATCCCGTAGTCCGATTCGGATTGCCACCAGTTCACGACGCCGCGTTCGGCGTACTCCTGGATGATTTCAACCGTTTCGTCCTTTGACTGGCCGTCGGCGATGAGCAGTTCCTTGTTGGGCCAGGTTTGCTCGGCGACGCTGTCGATGGCGGTTCGGATGCAATCGGCGGCATTGAAAGCGGCTATGACGACAGAGATTCTGGGCGACGCTTCCGTTCCGTTGGAAATGGAAGCGTCGCCAGTGAGGGCGTTCGTTTCGTTCTCGGTGTTTGTGTGGGGCATTATTCAACTCGCTTGGCAATTTTGATTCGTTTGTTTATTTCTTTGTTTCTTTGTTTCTTTGTGGATCGCCGTCGGCGCCGTCACGATTTGTTGCCTGCTGCGCGGCAAAAATCGCGCCGGCGCCTCAGTCGCTCTTCCTCGGCCCCAGGGCTCCGCTCCCTATCGGTCGCTCCACCCTGGGCTGTTATATGTCGCCACCTTCGGGGCTTTGCTGCTCTGTTCGATTCCTGGGTCGCGGGCCTGTTTGGAAAGCAGCGCCGACGCCCCGCCGTCATTTTCGGACCCAGGGCCTTGCCCGGACTCACTTATGTGTCTCCCCTCCCGGGGCTTTGCTGCTGTTCGGTTCCTGGGTCGCGGGCTTGTTCGGAAAGCAGCGCCGGCGCCTTAATTGTCTTTTTTTTGCCGATTGAGATGGAGATGGCGCATATTCTTTGGTTTATCTCTATTTAAGTATATTCCATAACTGAAAATTGTCAGCCGTTTATTCAACGCGATTTTTTCGAATCCGGGCGCCCATGGCGTCGGCTTTTGTTTTCAGCCGTTTGCCAAAGTCCCGGAATTCCCGTATCTGAATCCCGGCGCCATGGGCCATCATCCAGACCGTTCCGAATCCGACGAGCGCTTTGAGCACAAGCCGTCCGGCCAGGTGGTCCATGAAGCGGTCCAGGAGCCAGAGTGTGGTTATCCCAACGGCAAAGGCGGCCAACATGCGCGCCCAACGGCCCCAGGCGTAGGGCACGGGCAGGATGGACAGCGACAGGCGCAGACACATTCCAGCCATAATCACATTGGAGAGCAGCGTGGCCAGGGCCGCGCCCATCATGCCCCATCGGGGGATCAACCAGACATTGACGCCGAAATTGACCGCCGCGGCCAGGCCACTGATGAGGATCATTTTTCGCGAGCCCCGGGCGTCGTACAGCGCCCCGTGGGTGAAGACATAATATCCGGTCAGCGCGACCATGCCGGCCGCGGTCGGGGCGGCCACGGTCCAGGCGTCCATGAATGCGGGATCCACATTTTCGCCCCGAATCCACCAGGGCAGCCAGATGGTCAGCCCATAGAGGACTTCGCGAATGACGGCCGTCATGCCCACGGCCATCGCCGCCAGAACGGTGATCGTCAGCAAGACCATCCGCGCCAGGGCTTCCATGCCCCGTTGCGCCTTGTCCGTCTCGCCGCGTTCCTTCGCCAATTCGCTTTCGCGCGCTGACGAAATAAAGAGCGGGGTGAGCGACTTGTTCAGGGCCTGTGTAACCAGGAAGAGTTTGATGGGATACTGGCACCCCACGCTGTATACGGCGGTGGCGCTCAAGCCCATCAGGTTGGCTACCAGGGTGCGATCCAGAAAATCATTTGTCCAGACCGCCATCACGTGAGGAGCCAGGGGCAGGCTGTAGGCCAGACTGGCGCGGATCTTTTCCACGGAGAATCGGCGCGGCGATCCGGGTTTCAGCATCCAGAAGGCGAATCCCGCCAGGAGGATCGCGGCCAGGAGATCCGCTTCCATTTTGCCCACCGCTCCACGATCGAAGCCGACAATGAAGAGAATGATCATGAGAGGGATCAGGAGATTGCGGAAGCCACTGAAGAGGGCGTAGGCAAAGGGGCGCTGTGTCATCTGCAGGCGATTTTCATAAAGACTGGCAAAGGTCATCAGGGCCACGGCCGGCGCGGTCAGCATCCAGTAGGGATTGAAGGGGATATCCGGATAGATCCATTCCACAAAAGGGGCCGTCAGCCACAGCAGCCCCACCGCCAGCGGAAGGGTGGCGATCAGATACCAGAGGATCGTGCTTTCCAGAACCCGCACATTTTCGGCGTCCGGCTCCTTGAAGCGCAGCCGGTTCCATGCGTTGACCAGTCCCTGACAGAACACATAGCCCAGACACAGGCCGATGGTTTCCATCAGTTTCACGATACCGAACTCGTGTGGACTCAGCACGGTGACATAGATGGGCAGCAAGACGGTGCCAATGCCAATGTTGACCGCCTTGGAGGCCACATAGACACCGCCATGGGCAAAGAGGCGCTGACCGATGGAGAGATTTTTTGACATGAATGCGTCCGGCGTCGGGCCTTTCCCTTACTGGATGGGTTTGATTTGCATGGCGTGGCCGCCGCCGGGCGCCAGGACCGCCTGGATGGTGGTTTTGGCATTCACTTTTTGCGTGGTGATGTCATAGGCGACGCGATTCGTCTTGTAGTGGGCGTCTTTCGCATCGGAATACAGGATGGCCTGATAATCGCCTTCGGGCAGAAAATCCAGTGGGATCGTCACGGTTCGCCCGTCTTCATCCGTCGCCGTGGCGACCAGCCAGGTTCCGTCGGTGGCTTGACGCATAATGGATATCCATTTGCCGAATTCACCTCCCAGGATACGACTTTGCTTCCAGGGCTGTTTTTGAGAGGCGATGAAGTCAAAGAGTTTCGGATGGGCGCGATAGGCCTCGGGCGCGTCGGGCAGGACGGTGAGGCCGGAATAGAGAATCAGCGTCCGCGCGCATTCGGCGACGATGGTGGAATACAAGCCTCCGAATTGCGGGGGGCGCTCGGGGCCGGGCGTTTCGTAATCGAAAAGGCCGTGATTGCCATCAATGGGGCCGGTAATGGTGTTGACGTAGGCCATGTGGACGAAGTCTCCGGGCAGATGCGTCCGGTGCGCGTCGGTCTGGGCATGGACATATTCCCGCGTGTTCCAGTGAGGCCACGGGCGCTCATGGCCCGTGGGGGGGATGGGGCCGTCGTGGAAATTGACAAAGAGTTTGTTGGCGGCGCAGGCTTTGACAATACGTTCTGTCTTCAGGACCTTTTCCTGATGGGCGCCTTTCATGAAGCCATACTTGATGCCCACGGCGCCCCAGCGGCCATAGGCTTCGACGATGTCTTCAATGACGAAGTTCTTGCTGGCCGCGTCGTTGAGATACAGAATCAGGCCGACGTCATTTGCCTTGCCATAATCGAGGGCCTGTTTGACCTGCGCTGCCATGCCGCCCTTGAAGGGGTCGGAGAGATTGGAGTGTTCGGGTCCATACCAGTTGGCGTCCAGCAGGAGATAGGGGATGTCCTTTTCGGCGGCGAAGTCGATGAGCCGTTTCCAGGATTCAAATCCCATTTCATAGGTAAAGCCATCCTTGGTTTTGTATCCCCAGACGCGCCAGTCCCAAAGGGACAGTCCGGGCTGGACCCATGAGAAGTCACCCTGTGGCGGGGGGCTGAGGTTGACCAGCATATCGCTGTTCACGAAATCCGATGGATTGTCGGAGATCATGATCACGCGCCATGGCGTGCGAAAGGGCAGCGTCACGGCGCTGGAGTCGATATGAATCTCCAAAGTCTGTGAGTCGCCCGGGAAGCGGACATCGAAGAAGTCCATGCCGGTGAGATTGGCTTCCGTGATAGCGAGCCAATAACCGGCGTCGCTTTGCATGACGACCGGATAGCCACGGGCGCCCTGGATTTTGGAAACCGGCTCGGGGCCGAAGGGACGCCGTTCGTGGCGGTAACTCCAGACCTGGTGATCGCCAGTGAGGGCCACTTGGGATTGATCGTCCGCGAAGCGAACCGATGTCGGCCCATCCGCATCAGCAGGAACGTCATAGCGGAACGCCACGCCTTCATCATAGACGCGGAACTGGATCAACCGCGTTTGAGGATGGGCCGCTTCGCACTGTAGCGATATCGAAAGTTCCCGATAATGATTACGCACGGTTTCGCGTTTGCCGACAACAGGCTGCCAGGTCTGGTCAAAATCGCGGGATTCCGTCTGGGTCAGCGTCCATTGGGGTGTTTTGTTTTGCGGCGTGGCCTCATCGGTGGTGACCGTCAAACCGAGGCCGGAGCGTTTGATGATGGAGCGACCCGCGCGGCTGACCTGATACCAGGGCTGTCCCTGATCGAGCCCCACTTCGACTCGAATTTGACCATCCGGCGACTGAACGCTTTCGCTATAACCCGCTCGGGCGCCCAAGACGCTCAGGAAAATGGCGAGTCCGATGGGAAGAGATTGAATGGGAGTCATTGTTTGTTTTCTCCTGAGGTGACTTCAAATAAGCGCAGCATGGACGGTTCGGGGAGGTCCCCTGAGCGGGGGCGGTCCCGATTGCGATCCAGTGTTTCCCAAGCCAGAACATATAAGGTCTTGGTTGTCCCGTCGTCAACCGTCTCGGTTCGCAGGCGCTTGCCCATTCCGGGAAAAGGGGATTCGACCACGCGGGCAGCGGGTGGAATGGACAAGGGCGATTCGGCCGAATCCGGTTTGGGTTGATAAGGGTTCAGGACGCGGAGGGTTTCTTCATCCAGTTCCCAGACACCCCGTTCGCCTTTGCGGCGATAGGACAAAGACAGACGCCCCGGTCCGGCCGCCTGAATGGCGCCGAGGGATACTTCCGTATTAATGGATCCGCCGCCGCCGAATTCCCACCGATAGCCCTCCCAGTCGCTGATTTGTCGAATTGTCCAGGCGCCGTTTTCGAGGCGGGCGGCGTAGATCTGTGTGTTTCCCTTGGCGTCGAATTTATGATAGGTGATGACGGGGCGATTTTTTGAGTCGAATCCCAGATGGAGCCCGCCGTTGATCATGCCGCCTTGAGCGGGGACGGGATCGACGATGTCGATTTGCTGGACGGTCATGGGAAGGGAAAGGGGGCGGCCATCGCCGCGTTCCCACTGCCGCAGATCGCGGCTGCGGGCATAGGAGAGATCATGATTGGTGGCCGCGTCCGGCGTGTCGCGCCAGACGCCGATCATGTGATAGAAGCCGTCCGGGCCTTGGCGGGGCAGGGAGAAATAGCCGTTCACCTCCCCCCGGCCATCCAGGAGGGGATGTTCCAGCAGGGCTTTCCAAGTCCGGGTCTTTTCATCATAGACATTGTAGTGGTCGTTGCCGTTGCCGCTGCCGCCGTCGCGATACCGAAAAATCAGAGCATCATCCGGCCCGTTCATGAACAGCGGATAGGTGACCCGCTGCTCGATTTTGGGGGCGACCATCTGTTGGATGGGTTGCAGGGATTCGATGTCGCGGGGATTTTCGGAACGGAAATAAATCAATGGGACCGCATGCATGTTGCCCGACACGTGCAGAAAGCCTTCCCGGTCCAGCGCCATGACGATGTAGTTATGGGAATCCCATCCGATTTGCGTCGGCAGACGCTTGAAGGTCCAGTGAGATTGATCCCGGCGTCGATGCGCCACCGTCATGACGCGATCGGCGTTATAGTACGCGATGAAGCAATCCGGTCCGTCCACCAGCAGGGCAAATCCGACGGGATGACCCGACCAGACGGGCTCGATGTCCAGGGAGCGAACAGCGGCCATGACCGGCGCTCCGCCCGCGCCAGCGATCCATGCGAAAAAGAACACCCGGCAGCATTTGTTTTTCAGATTCATAACAATCGATTCCTC
>JADFCT010000175.1 GCA_017161665.1 Candidatus Sumerlaeota bacterium | reverse complement strand
GGGAGCGCTTCGGTGACGGACGACGCACGGAAATCATCGACGATGTGGGCGATATGGACATTGAGGATCTGATCGCCGAGGAAAACATGGTCGTGTCCGTGACCCACTCCGGCTACATCAAGCGCACCCCCACCCACCTGTACCGCTCCCAACGGCGTGGCGGCAAGGGAGTCATGGGAATGGAGAAGAAGGACGAAGACTTTGTGGAGTCCCTCTTCGTGGCCACGACGCATAACTACATTCTGTTCTTTACAGACAAGGGCCGCTGCCACTGGCTCAAAGTCTATGAACTGCCCCAGGGGGGGCGGGCCACACGCGGTCGGCCCATCGTCAATATGCTTCAACTGGAGCCGGACGAAAAGATTCGCGCCATGGTCCCCGTCCGCAATTTCGACTCGTCCCACTTCGTCATCATGGTCACCCGCCAAGGCCAGGTGGTCCGGAACAGTTTGGACCTTTATTCCAATCCCCGAAAAGCCGGCATCAATGCCATCAAGATTCAGGACACAGATGAATTGATTGGCGCGCGCCTGACCAATGGGGAGCAGGAAGTCTTCATCGGAACCCGCCGCGGCATGGCGATCCGGTTCAAAGAAAGTGACCTGCGACCCATGGGACGCCATGTCCAGGGCGTCCGCGGCATCACCATCAAAAAAGATGATGCCGTCATCGGCCTGGAGATCCTGCGGCCGAACAGCACGCTGCTCACCGTCTGCGCCAACGGCTTCGGCAAACGCACGCAGACGGATGACTATCGTCTCATCAAACGCGGCGGCCAGGGGGTCATCAACATCCGCGCCACGGACCGCAATGGGGATGTCGTATCCGTCATGGAAGTCATCGACGACGATGAACTCATCATGATCACGCAAAATGGCGTTGCCATCCGCTGCCCGGTCGAGACGATCCGAACCATTGGCCGAAACACGCAAGGGGTTCGCCTGATCAACCTCGGCGAGAAAGACCGCGTCACCAGCGTCGCCCGGATGGGGGAAAAGGACGCGGAACACCTGGCAGAAGAGATCGGCCTGAACGGCAACGACGTCAACGACGAAACCGAGGAGTCCTGAAGCCGCACGGCCCCCTGTTAAAAGAACGCCGCGAGCCCTCCTTTTTCGAGAGCTCGCGGCGTAGCCACATCTACTGATCGGACGTTTGTTTCGACTCGAAATCCGGTTCGATGATATTCGCCAGAGGCCGATCCGCAAAGGGAACCCTGTCGGGAACCACACGCACACCCGTGGTAAACTTGAAGGGATAGCGCTTGCCATTTTTAAAGGTCATTTCGACAAAGAAAGCGGTCCATCCTTGGGGTGGCTCTGACATTTTGACTTCAAACACACCCGGGCGAAGGGGTGTCAGGAGACGACTGCTCCAGACCTTCCCCAGCCGATCAACCCGGAAATCCCGCGCTTCGGGATTGGTCGCCTGCCACAGCCGGACCTCCACCGGCGGATCGCGACATTCCACCCGTATCCCATTTTCTCCCACCGGCGCCCACTCATAATCCGGACGCGGGACGCCCTCAAGAACGGAATCATAAAACGCGACCAGGCTTTCCAAGGCGTCCGAATCCTCCAGTCCATGGCCCGTATTGGGCACATAGCGGATATGCTTTTCGCCAATGAGTTCCGCGTAGTAGAATCGCCAGGAATCATTGAGAAAGAACGGATCGCCGGCGCTGTTGATCAGGAATTTTGGCATGATCAGACGATGACGATATGCGAACGGATCGACGTGCCCAAGGAGCCACGCATACTCCTTGCTTTCAAACCGGTCGAGAATTTTGTGAGCCGAGTAGTCATATAATGCCGGTGACCAGAAACCATACGCCGCAAAATGATGGCGCATGGACGGTTGGAGATTCAGCAGATCGATCACAATGGGAACAATGGCCACCACCCGTTCATCCACAACAGCCGTCAGCCAGGTGGTCCAACCCCGTTTGGAAGCGCCGGCAATGACAAAGTCATCGACCTGGACCGTCCCATACGTTTTCTGTTTCAGGAACGCCTGCACGGTGTCCATGGCGCGCACGACACTCTTGGCCATGGCGAATTGAGCGATCCAGCTCGTGTCCCCGGTATCCATGGCTCTGTTCCACGAATAGGCCAGAATATCGTCCTCCACCCGCGGCGTGTCGGGACTATCCGCAAACACAAGCGGCTGATTGGGCACATTGGGCAGCAGTGTGACGACCGATCCTGTCAGCCCGGCAATGCGCGCCATGGATTCGTCCACCTTGTCCGGCGGATGGTTCTGATGCTTACCACCGGTGACAAACACGAAGCCCGTCCGCCCATTGACCCGATCCGGGACGATAACCGTCAGCCAATGACGCCAGACGGGACGGTCCACTTCCTGACGGGAGCGCCATCGCTGGGACGTCATCCGCAGGACATAGGCCCTCCCCCCCTCCCATTTGAGTTCGCGAGCCACTTCCCATTGAGACACACCCTCACGTCGTTTCATAAACTCGTCAATGGGTCTATTTGTCTCGAATGATCGGCTCAATGCGGAATGGCCACAAACCCCCACCCCCAGACCAACCAGCAACATCAATAAGCGCACGAATGCCCGGTATGCCATGACAACCCTCCCTCGGAGATCAGATTGGGTACGACAGCGAGCCTATCGTTCACCGGGGGGGGAGAGGCAAGAACAAAGCGTGACGCCCCCCTCCACCGGGAAAAGCAGGGCGTCGCTTTTTGGCGTTTCTAAAAAAATATGGTTGCCCCACACGCGGCGATGTGAGTAGTCTCATGCGACTATTCGTCGGATAGCGTGACCCGTCCGGTGACTTTCATGTTGAATAACAGGTGACAATTGTGGCCA
Organism: Candidatus Sumerlaeota bacterium; assembly: GCA_017161665.1. Classification (GTDB taxonomy): domain Bacteria; phylum Sumerlaeota; class Sumerlaeia; order JADFCT01; family JADFCT01; genus JADFCT01. The sequence continues at coordinate 5,001 of JADFCT010000175.1, read as the reverse complement.
TTCGAGCGCTTATCGTAGATGATTCCATTACCATTCGCATGGTCGTGGAACGCATACTCACCCAAACAGGCTTGGATTTTGAGAAGTGCCTGCATGCCGGAGACGGAGCCGAGGCCCTGAAGGTATTAGGCAGCAACAAGGTGGACCTCATTCTCAGCGACATCAATATGCCGAACATCGACGGACTTGAATTGGTGCGTCGGCTGAAGAGTGATCCGGCAACGGCGGAAATTCCCATCCTGATGATTTCCACCGAAGGAACGGAAACCACACTGGAACAGGCCCTTTCGTTAGGGGCGGCGGGCTATGTCAAAAAGCCCTTCACCCCCGAAACGCTTGCCGCTGCCATAGAAAAATGCGAACTCTAGCCACTCTATTCGACGGAGCTCTTATTAATGGATGCTGAATTCATTACCGAGAAAATCATTGCGGCAACCAATGAAGTCTTCGAGACGATGCTGTTCATGGCCGTTGAACCGTCTGAACCTCTGGGAGACGGGCAGATCAAGGACCGAATCGACTTTTCCGCTTACATCGGCATCTCCGGAAAAATAAATGGGATTGTGGGCGTCCATTGCCGTGTGGCCCTGGTCGAAGCCATCACCTCGACTCTGACGGAATCGGAATCGGAAGACGAATTGATCGACGCCTGGGCCGAAATCGTCAACATGGTGGCCGGAAACCTGAAAACCCACATATCATCGCAAGTCGATACATTTGAATTGTCCGTCCCCACCGTCATTGCAGGGCATGAATTCCGTATTGTCAATCGAGGTTCCAAGAGTTCGTTTCCCCGAATTATTTTGCCATTCGTCGCGGATGACGAATATGTGTTCTATGTTGATGTGCTGTACTGTAACCAATAATTGTCTGCCGGCCGACTTGTTCTTTGGAATAGCGCTTTCCGTTCTCCCCGTTCCCCGGCAATCAGCCACTTTACTAAGAGGTCGCTATGGCTTCCAAACAAATCGTCGTCGATATAGCCGACATGAAGGTCGCCAAAGGTCCGGATATCACGCTGACCACCTACGCGCTGGGCTCGTGTATCGGACTCTGTATTTATGATCCGGTTGTGAAGGTGGGCGGCATGCTCCATTTCATGCTGCCGGAATCCAAAATCAATCCCGAGAAAGCGCGCCTCAATCCGTTCATGTTCGCGGACACGGGCGTTCCGCCTCTGTTCCTGGAGGCTTATAAACTTGGAGCAGAAAAAAAACGACTGATCGTCTCGCTGGCAGGCGGGGCGAATGTTCTGGATCAAAACGGCTATTTCAATATCGGCAAACGCAACTACATGGCGTCGCGGAAAATCCTGTTCAAAAACAATGTCTTGATAAAGCGAGAGAGCGTTGGAGGCAATGCCGGCAAAACGATGCGGCTCAGCCTGGACGAGGGGCGCGTCACCATCAAGATGCCGAACGGCCAGGAGCAGGAAATATGAAAACAAGAGATGAAGTGCTGGCCAATATCACAACGCTGCCCATGTTGCCCGACATTGTGCTGAAAGTCATTCGCCTGTCGAATGATCCGCGCGCCTCGGTCGATGCCATCGTTGAAACGTTGCGCGTGGACCAGGGCATCACGGCCAATGTCCTGCGCCTGTGCAATTCCTCCTACTATAGCTTGTCGCGCCCTATCGAATCCATCAATGACGCCGTCGTCTATCTCGGCTCCAAGACGATTACGGATTTGATGATGGCCGGATTCTGTTCGGAGTTTTTCTCCCGCCCGGTGGACGCCTACAAGCTCGACCATGGTGACTTATGGCGTCACGCTGTCGCCGTGGCCACCGCCTCGCAAGCCGTGGCGCAGAAAGCCAAAAAAGAAGAAGGCCGCGCCACGGGATTGGAATACACCTCCGGTTTACTCCACGACATTGGCAAAATCATTCTGAGCCAGACCTGTTCGGAGGAATTCGCCTTGATCGTGTCGCGCGTCGAAGAGGAACACTGCGCCTTTGAGGATGTGGAACGGGAAATCCTGGGGTTCAGCCATAGTGAGATCGGCGCGGAAATCGCCCGGCGCTGGCGGATGCCGGAACGCATTATTGAAGCCATCGAATTCCACCACCACCCCGAAAAAGCCGAAAAGGATCCCTGGCTGGTCGCCTGCGTCCATGTGGCCAATATCCTGGCGATCACCATGGGCCTGGGCATCGGCCTGGACGGATTGGCGGTTGAGTTTCACCGGGACGCCCTGGAAATACTCCACCTGGAAATGACCGACATCATGGAGTTGACCATTATCGTCCATGAGCAGTATGCCAAAGCGATGGATTCCCTCCAAACGGCTTAGCCTTGGGGTTTCCGATACATAAAGCAGCCCGGGACCGTATCAAAGACGCTCCCGGGCTATTTATTTATATTGCAGGGACCATCTCGCTGACCTATATTTCCCTTTGATGCAGGCGGATGCCTGTACAATGTTTTCTAAACGAAAGGAAGAAACGACGATGATGCAACGACTGACTGCGATGGCGGCTGTTTTCGCCGCCCTATTGATCTTGAGCGGATGTTATCACGCTCCGGTCAAACCGCCCATTGGATTGATTTACACCAACACGGCTTCGACCATTGACACGGATGCCCAAGGCGAAGCGGTGTCGATGAAGAAGGGAATGGCCAAGACGGAATGTGTTCTCGGCTGTGTGGCCTGGGGAGACTCCAGCGTGAAAGCCGCCACCGACAGCGCCGGCATTAACCGAATTGATCACATCGATTACGAGTTCAAGAACATTATCGGCGTTTATCAGAAATTCACCACAGTCGTTTACGGAGAATAAGCTTATGAACCGCCCATCGAAACGAATGGTTACGGCGGCGGCTTGGTCTCTGGCCCTCTCGGTTCTGTCCGGTTGCGTCAGCATTACCGCGCCGGTCGTCCCGCCAATGGGAGGCATTTACACCAAAACGGCGGCGCCGCTTATTCTTCCCCAATCGGGAATGGCGGCCGTGGATTTGAGGGACTGTTCGGCGGAAATCTACCACATCAAGATTCCCATCGACTATGCCAGCGCCCTCAGCGGCTTGTCCGCTATCAGCTTTACATGGGATCGCGCCGACCTGGAGAAAGTCGTCGGTCCAACGCCGTTTGAACGTATTGCCTTCGCCGACTATGAAATCAAAAGTGTATTGGGTGTGTATGCGGAAATGAAAGTCACCGTGTACGGTCAGTAGCCCCACGCGTGATGGACTTAATCCCGCGGCGCCCCACGGGCCGAAGGTTTCGGACCCGTGGGGCTTTTTGCGTGTCACGAATAGACGGTCACGGGCACACCCGCGCTGTCGATCAGTCGTGAAGCAATGCGATCAAGCCGTTCTCGAGAAACTGGACGGACTCGCGTATCCGCCGGCAGACGATCCGTCGAGTAAATCTGAGCCTGAGCGGGTCGAATCGCGCCCATCAGCAAAATCCATTGCGCCACGTGGGCATCGTCCGCGTTATTCACCACCCCGTCGACAAACATGGTTTGCGTAAAAAACGTCGGCAACCGGTCCAGCCCTTCGATCAGATCCTGAATCCGTTGTCGCCCGACCGGGCAATTCATCCGGGCCATCATTTCATCCGTCGCCGCATCGACTTTAATAATGCGCTCATCCGCAACCATCAGTCCCTCACGAACAGGATCACGATCCAACGTCGTTCCGTTGGTCAACACAATAATCCGCGCCGATGGAACCCATGCGTCCCGAACGCGTCCCATGGCTTCCATGATTTGCCCAAAGTCGGGATGCAGCGTCGGTTCCCCATTTCCGGCCAGCGTAATGGCGTCAATCGTCCGGTTACTATCTCGGTCCTGCTCCAGGCGGTTCCGCAAAGCCGCCACAACGTCGCCGCCGTTGGGAAACAAGCGTTTGGGGATTTCGGCCGACGTGATCCGGTCGGTGGGGCCACATTCACAATACGGACAATCAAAGGAACAGATTTTATAATGTCCCGGCAAGAGATTCACGCCCAGTGACACCCCATAACGCCGGGACTCCACGGGGCCGAACAAGGCCGTATGCTGCAAGCCATCCACCTTCATGATTCGTCTTCCGATCGGGGAACCGTTCCGCCAAGTTTTTGGATCAATCGTTCTTCCCGCTTTTTCAGATCCGGAATCAGCCGCAGCAATCGTTCCCTTTCCTTCAATCGCTCGCCCCGTCGGGATCGCTCCAGAACCATGGGCTGCGATTCACAGAATTGCAAAGCGCGCCGCGTCAGGTCCAACGCCATCGAATAGTTCCGCTTCCGATGCTCATGATGCTTGGCCAGGTCGATAAAGGTATGGATGTTATAGGCCAGGAGATTTTGTGTCTGTGACTCCCAAATAGCCACCGCCTCATCCAGTCGGCCTTCTTTTTTATACAACCGCGCGATTCGGGTGGATATTGTATAGATCGTTTGAGAATCACGCGCATGAAGCAACGCGTTCTCCATACATTCCACCGATTCCCCCGCCCGTCCGCCCCACTCAATCAACCGGGCCAAGCCCAACCAGGCCAATGGATGGTCCAAATCCAGATCCACCGGTTGCCGGGTCATCTGTCCCAGCAACCCCAGCAGCGAAGCCAGCGACACAATATCTTGCGCATTATGATCCAGGACCGGGATCATCTGTTTACGGCGCCGCCCACGGGCATAATCGAAAAAGATCTGCGGAATCCGGGAACCATGGGCATCACTTTTTCGCTCCTCCATTCCCAAAATCCGCCGCTCGACCGTTGACAATGAACAATCCGGCAGCGCCTGTCGCCAGATGCGGCGAACCGGATACAACAAATCCACCGCCGGCAGGTCCAACGAGACCGGGATGGCGTTAAAATGAAAACGCGTCTGGAGCAGCGGCGTGTCAAACCGCTTGCCGTTGTAGGTGACCAGCGCTTGATGTCGCTTCACGCGCTCCCCCACCGCCCACATGACCGCCCCCTCACCGTCGAAATCCTCCATCAGATACTGATCGACGGTGAACCGATGGCCCTCGAACCAACCCACGCCAACCAGAAAAGCATACGTGCC
>JADFCT010000174.1 GCA_017161665.1 Candidatus Sumerlaeota bacterium | reverse complement strand
GGCGGCCTTTCGTTATACCCATCTGGAACTCAACCTGATGGGCCTCATTGGCGTGGTCATGCTCACGGGTATTGTTGTCAATGACGCCATTGTTTTGCTGGATCGCATTCGGCAGATTCGCGAAGGGGGCGACGACGAATCGGCGGCGGACACGGACGGGCAGGTGAAAAAAGTTCCTGTTTTCGAAGCCGTCGTCCGCGCGGGCAGTCAGCGGCTCCGCCCCATTCTGATGACATCTCTGACCACGATCCTGGCTCTGGCGCCACTGGCCCTGGGCTTTGGCGCGGGCGTGGAACTTCGGCGGCCCATGGCCGTGGCCGTCATGGGCGGCCTGGTGACCTCCACGCTGTTGACCCTGTGGCTTCTGCCCAGCTTCTACGTGTGCGTCGAAGATGTGCTGAATTTATTCCGTCGTCTGTTTGTTCGATTCCCGAAACACACCAATACTGCTGGTGATGAAACCGAACCGGAGGGCGATCCTGCGTGAGGCAATTATTCAATATTGTCTATTATGAGTTTCTGATGCAGGTCAAGTCGTGGCGCTTCCGGGGCATGGTCGCGTTGTCGATCATACTGTGCATCACTCTTTATCAGGATGGCATTCGAAACAACGAACTCCTGCCATCGAGGACTATCTTTTCTTTCGATCTATTGCCCTTCACCGTCATCGCCACGGTTTTTGCGGGTTTCTTCGCCATTGGACGCGTCCGCAAGACCGGCATGGCGCCCATCCTGTTCGTCCGCCCTTGGGCGACGTTCCTCTTGCCCTTGGGACAGGTGATCGGCGCCCTCTTGTCGCTCATGATTCCGCTTTGTATCATCTCGTTTCCCGTTGGGATGATTCTCCATTATCAAATCGAAATCGCCTACCCCCTGCGCCCCATCGTTTATGTGCTGCTGTTTTACTTCGTTCCCGGCCTGAGTGTGTTGCTGGCTCTGTCCATCTGGGTGCGGGCCTGTTTCAAGAACAACCTCATGGCCCTGATCGTCACAGGAATCCTGTTGGCCGGCGTGGCCGCCCTCTCGGATATCACCCTTGGAATATTTGTTCCTCTGGTATCCTTCTTTTCCTTCGCCTATTGGCAACGGATCGAAAAAATCCAGGCCCTTCCCCTGATACCCTTTGATCGCTTCGTCGATTGGGCGCAGTTTGGCGCCTCCATGCTCCTGACGTCAGTCTTCATACTCCTGACCTGCTATCACCTCCGGCGTACCGAGCCGCACCGGAAGGTTATGGGTTCCTATGGACGGCACTGGTACCACACGCCCACCTTCGTCCGGATGGCCTGTGACCTGAAGACCGATCCCCATGTGACCTGGAAGAGTCATGTCCTGCTGGCGCTGATGATCGGTTTTCTGGGTTATCACAATGTCTGGCCCGTTTACGGCCCGCCGCTGACACAATGGGTTGAACACAAATTCGCCAAAGCCTCGGGCCTATCGGAAGCCGAGGCCCGCTTGTTGCAGAAAGAACAAAAATATCTGGCCCGGAATATACCGGACGATGCCATTCTCCCGATTCGCATTGTCCGCAATGATGAGCGAATCGACCCCAACAAGTTGACGGCTGACCTGACCTTTACCTGCCCTCCCCTTGAGACGATTCGCGCCCAAATGAGCCTGACGACCACGACGGTCACGGCCGACGACGGGACCACGATTGCCCAATCGCCCACGTCAACGACGATCGCTCTTTTAAATTTGATGTGGCGGGTTGGATATCGGATCGAATCCATGACCGTAGACACAGAACCGCTCCATTTCTTTGCCCCCCCCCATGGGCAGACCGCTTACATTGAGGAATCGGCGATCGGGCCATATCTGGATGGAACCACACACACGCTGCGCATCCAGGCCCGGCGCGACGCCATGTATCTGAACGACGAGAGCCTGGCCGGCGAAACGATGCTGCATGTCCTGGGATATACCTTCATCCAGCGCCGTCAAATCAGTAAGTCTCAGAACGGAGAACTCTCGATTGCTTATGACTGGCGCTATTTGGACCGGTTCCCCACACGCCTGACCTTCGTTCGGGACAAGCCAGGGACGCTGCTGTTGACGCCGGTTTTGCCGGAATCCATTGAAGCAATCACCGACGATCCCGATGGCCCAACGGCTTATGTCTTCGAGGTCCCCGCGCTACGGAATGGTCTGTCCAATTATCTCCGATTCCTGCCTCTTTATCAATCGATCATTGAAGTCGAGGCCGGCGCCAATTCCTATCGATTCGTGTCGGAAAGACAATTCGAACAGACCCTTCTGCATCTTGCGGAACTCGCCCGCCCCACTCTGGTGGAGTTCTCCGAACGCTATGCCATTTGCTCGTCACTTCCATTGGTCATTCGGTTCCTGAATCGGGGGGAACTCTTCAGTCTCAGACGGTTTATCTCCCAATACCAGAGAGAGCGCACGGTTGAGACCTGGCGACAGGAGGAAATTTTCACATCGCTCGGCTGGCTCGAAAAAAGCATGTTGCAACAGATCCTTCAGCAGACTTTCCCTCAATACATGCGAGTTCCACAAAATAGCGCCTATGACCTCCACACGGTTTTCGAAATGAATTACGCTCGAGGCCTCAATCATCGCCTGGCGCTTTCGCCCTATGAAGCGCCCGTTTTTGGACCTATGCCATGTCGTAAATCGGGGCGTGAAGGCGCTCAGTTCCAAGAACTTTCCCGTCAAGAACTCCAAAAAAGAACAAATCATCCCCCCGTCTTCCAGATGCTTTATCTGGTCCTGGGTCACGATCGCTGGACGCAAATGATCCGCTATCTGGGAACGGAGAACAAAACCGACGAATTGACGCCCGAACTGATTCAACGACAGGCCGTTCGTGTGCTGAAGGAGCCGGCGCCGACGGACATCGACGACCGCGACACGGTGGTCGATCTGCCAGAGGGATACGAGAATCTCGACTGGTTTTTCGACTATTGGCTCCGTACAGGCACAGGGTATCCGTCCTGGTCCGTCGAATCCGCCACAGCGCGCCTTGTCTCGGTCCCCGATGCGGACGGGGATGGGAAACAGTCTGTCTATCGGGTTCGCGCCCGGATCGTCAATCACGGGACGGGAACCATGCCCGTGCCCGTATGGATGGAAACCAGTCAAAAGCGACAACAGGAGACGCTCTGGATCGGACCGGGCGAAACGGTCACGTGGGAAACGGAAAGCCGATCCGTCCCGAACCGTGTCGCGGTCGATCCCCTGGGCTGGATACTGTCCCTAGCCCATCGAGATCCGGATACCAACGAATGGGATACACACCAGAGAAAGGTCACGATCATTGAGGAAGAGGATTAGCAGCAATTGATACAGATGTCTCTGCGTATTATTTTTTACCGCAGAGATACAGAGGGGCGCGGAGGATACACAGAGTTCAGAAGGACCGACCATGCAAATCACAAAAATCGCCATCTATCGCCCGGTCACGACGCTGATGACCACGCTGGCCCTGGTCTTTCTGGGGCTCGTGTCCTGGCGTGAGTTGAGCGTCCAGTATTATCCCGACATTTCCTTCCCGGCCATGGCCTTCAACGCTTCTGCGCAGGACCAGGATCTGACACCGGAAGAGACAAATGACACGGTTACCCGTCCGGTCGAGAAACTGGTGGCTTCCGCGCCTGGGATCCAGGAGATGTACACGCAAACGGGGGGCGGATATGTCTGGGGGTACGCGAAATTCGAGCGTGGCACGGATATGCGATTCCGCGTCATCGAGATTCAGGACAAACTCAACCAATGGCGCGCTGCGCAGGAGGATACGTTCAACGTTCAGGTCAGTCCCTATTCCACGGATGAATTGGCCGGTCGTCTGATGACGCTGATCCTTTCCGTCCCCGTGGGACAGGAGTTTCAATCTTCTCACTGCACCGATCTCATTCGCCGCAAACTTCGCAGCATCGATGGCGTGGCCAAGGTCGATATTGCCGGCGAGATGAGCCCGAACATCACGCTGGACGTGGAACGGGACCGTCTCCTGTCTCACGGTTTCGACGTCGATGGCATGGTTCGCGCCATCAACGGCAGTTTCGCTGAAAAATCCTGGCTCGGCGCCATTCCCCGACCCGATGACGCCAATCCCTTCACCGCCGGGACGGCGCCCAACATCTATCTGGAATCGGAAATCCATTCCGTCGGGGAACTCTTGTCGCGTCCTGTGGATATGGCCGGCGCCACAGCGGTCAATCCCTATGTCGCCGCTGAAACCCAAACCGAAGAGGGCGCGGCCGAAATCATCACGCCCCTGACCATTGGCGATCTGGCGCGCCCGAGTAAGGACATTGAAGAACAAACCAGCATCTATCGCTTCAACGGCAAGAAGGCCGTTCGGGTTGAAGTGACCAAGGAACGGGAGCGCAACACGATCGCCATGGCGCGAGCCGTGCGGGATCGGATCGATGAACTCAATGCGGAATTGCCCGAGGGATTCGCGTTGACCATCCAGCACGACGAGGCGGTGGACCTTGAGAACATGATCGCCAAGATCGCCAAACTCGCCGCCTTTGGCGCTTTCCTGGCCATGATTGTCCTTCAGGTCTTTGTCCGCAACTGGCGCCTGGCCCTCATCGTCGCCCTGGCCATCCCGACCTCTCTGTTTATCACTTTCAACGCCATGTATGCCACGGGCATTTCCATCAATGTTCTTTCGCTGTTGGGCCTGACCGTCGGCGTGGGGATGCTGGTGGACAATGCCATTGTCGTGGTTGAGAACGTCTTTCGCCATGCGCAGAGCCGGCGCCACGACGCCCGCGAGGCCGCCTGGAAAGGCTCACGCGAAGTCACCCACGCCCTGGCGGTTTCGACCTCCACCAATCTCGTCGTCTTCGTTCCGTTCTTTTTCATCGATGACGAGATCATTCTCATCATGAAGGAGTTGGCCCTGTCCGTGGCCTATCCCATGATGGTGAGCCTGTTGGTGGCTGTGACGCTGATCCCCATGCTGGCGTCCAAGGTTTGCGGCCAACGGTCCATCGAGGCTTTGCCCTCATCGCGCCGTCGTCCACTGCGGCTTTTTTGGACGCCCTGGACGCGTTCCGGCCGGCGGCCCCGCAATTTCATCCGGGAATTTGTCTTCTTCATTGCCAAGGCTTATTTGCGCCATCCCGTCCGTTTATTGGTTTCCGTGGGTGTTTTCCTGGTGGCCACCTTCATCATTTCCGGAATCAAGGTCTCCATGCGCGGCGGCCCCCGTGGCGAAAAGGTCACGTCCATTCCTCTTTATGGCCGCGCCCCCCTGGGATCGGACATTGACGCGACCGATGGGGTCTTTCAAAAAAAAGAGGCGGAGATTGCTGATCTGTTCAAAGAAATCACGGGATTCGAATCCTTCGCGTCCCGCTTCACCGCCGACGGCGGTCAGATTGATCTGCATGTCGCCAAGCCCTATCAAAGCCTGGAGCGACGGGACTTTATCACCGCCTATCAAAGCCGCCTCCAATCCTCTACGGGTCCGGGCCGGTTTCAGTTTTATCCCTTCCCGCAAACAAGCGTTCGCCAGCTGGAAAGCGCCGAGCAATCCTGGCGCAGCAACTGGTTTTTCCCCGAAGCCGTCATTGTGACGGGTGAAAATCTGGAGGCCATGCTGGACGCGGGCGAGCGGGTATTATCCTTTTTGGACGATCAGGACCAAGTGAATCAGGTTCGGATCGAAACGCCCGCTGGACCGCCCGAGGCGCACTTCATTCCCGATCATGAAATGTTCCAAATCCTTCAGGCCGACCCGGGAAGCCTGCAAACCTTTTTCCGTTCTCGATCTGATCGCGGCTTGCCCACGCAACTCAAGATCATGGAAGCCGATATTGAACGTCAGGTTGTCGTCCGTTCCGTCCTCTCCGAAAGGGACAAAGAGAAAGCGGAACAGGAGAAAAAAGAAAAGCAGAGCCTGGCCGAACTGGCCCGGGCCGATGTGTCCCTCTACGGCGGTGGTTCCGTGGAATTGCGTCAACTGGGGCATTTCAAACTCGCCAAGGGGATTTCGCTCATCCAGAAGAAAGATCGACAACGACAGGTCAAAATCAGTTTCAGCCTCAAAGATCAATACTACCGGGGCGGACAAAACAAGGCCAAACAGGAGATTCTCAAAGCCATTCAAAAGCAATTGACCGATGTGCGTATGCCCCTTGGCGTCAGCGCCCACCTGGAGGGAGCGCTCGAAGACACCCGGACGGAGATGGCCACCTGGAAAAAGTTGGGGAAACTCGGTCTGCTGGCTCTGTTCCTGATCATGGCCTTCTTTTTCAACTCAATCTTCGTCCCCATTGTAATTTTGATCACGATCCCCCTGGCGTCCATCGGCGCCCTGTGGGGACTGATTTTCCTCAATGTCCCCTTCGATACACAGGCCATGGTGGGCGTTTTGATTCTCGGCGGCCTGGCCGTGAACAACGGGATTCTCCTCATCGAATATGCGCGTCAGATGGAACGGGAGCAGGGCTTTCGCCGCCCCCGCGCGCTGTTGACGGCCGTGGCCCATCGGGTCCGCCCCATCCTCATGACGTCCTTGACCACGGTCTTTGGCCTGGCGCCGATTCTTTTTTCGAAAGAAGCCGAGGAAGTCCACTCGCTGGTGGCCGTGGCCATTGGCGGCATCGTCGTCTCCGGCCTGCTCTCGCTCATCGTCGTTCCGACCTTTTATAATGTCCTGTCCCTTGCCGGTGATCGTCTCCGGGACGGGCTGTCGCTCATCCGCTCCTTCGCGCGACGCCCCTTCTCCGGTTGGCTCCTCCCATGGCGCGGCATGGAACCGGCCACCGAAGCGGGACCGGTAGAAATGACTTCCTCAACGGCCGGCGCCACCCTGCCCATCGCCCGACGGACGGCGACCCCTTCTGCCACAATCGATGGTCTCGTCCCCGTGGCGGTGTCCGGTCGGCTTCAGGTGTCCGTTGAAAATATTTCTAAAATCTATCCGGTCTTTCACTTCCAGAAAATATTCAACCTCGCGCCTTCCCGACACTATCCGATTGGCCATCGGCCGCCAGAGGGCTCCGAGGCCCTGCGCCATGTGAGTCTGGAAATCGAACCCGGCATGTTCGGCCTGCTCGGCCCCAACGGCGCCGGCAAGACCACTCTCATGAAGATCCTCACCGGAATGGTCCATCCCACCTACGGCGTCGCCCGGGTGCTGGGATTTGACACGCGAAGTCAGGGCGGCGATGTGCGGCGCCATATCAGCTATCTGCCTCAAAGTTTTGGGGTTTATGAGGCGCTTACGCTGGATCAGTATCTCAACTTCTTTGCGGGCTTGCCCGACATGCCGTCGGAGTTCCAGGACCGCGACTATCGGCGGCGACGAATCGAGGAATGTATCGAATGGGTGGGCCTGTCCGAGGCGCGTGGGAAGCCCATGAAGCGTTTCTCCGGCGGCATGCGCCAACGGGCCGGGATCGCCCAGATTCTGCTCCATCCCCGGCCGGTAATCATCGTCGATGAGCCAACCGGCGGCTTGGATCCCGTCGAACGCGTTCGGTTCCGATTGCTGCTGTCCCAGCTCGCCCGCACGCGCATTGTCATCCTCTCCACCCATATCGTCGATGACATCACCAGCAGTTGTCGAAAGGTGGCTGTTCTGAATCGTGGGCAGGTTTTGTATCAGGGGGGATTGGAGCACATCCAGCGCGCCGCCCGCAACCGCATCTGGGATCTGACGGTCCGCGCCGAAGAGAAACCGGCGATTCCACCACGCCATATTCTCTACCGAAAACACCTGGGCGAGCAAATCCTCTATCACTACGTCTCCAGCAGCCCGCTGCCCGGTTCCATTCCGGTGACGCCGACCTTTGAAGACGCTTACGTGGCCCATCTGTTCGAGCACGACGCCACCCGCTCGGACTCGACCGTCGGGCTGTAGTCACAGGATGTGTGGTGGG
>JADFCT010000173.1 GCA_017161665.1 Candidatus Sumerlaeota bacterium | reverse complement strand
AAGACGATTCGATCCATATATCGATTCACATCGGCGGTTGTCGAACCGCCAAAGGCTCGGTTGAGCACCGGAAGCGGCGCCATATCGTCCGTGAGGGTTTCCCACCGGCGGAAACTGGCACTGCCGATAAAGAGAATCGCATCCCGGGGGGGCGGATTGTCCCGATCCGCTGCTTCAAAAGCGGCAATCTCCTGTTCCCATGGATCATCTCCAGCCGGTTTCCCGGTCGGCTCGACCTCGGTGGCCGGAGTCAAAGGGGGAGGCGGAGGCGGCGCAATGGGTTCGGAACCCACCGGCGCTTGGGACACCGGAGAGGGAGCGCTGGGCTGGGTGCGATTTTCGGTGGTATACGCCACCCCCTGGATCCAGTAGTCACTGGCCACCCGCCCCAGCCGGTCCCCACAAGTTTCCAGATGCAGGAACCACTGGCTTTCACTCGCGTCATTCCAGGGCGAACCGGGAGACGACAAGCGCTTCCAGACTGCGGAATCCGATGACTTCAGTTCCACCCATTGAGCCGTAGGCGTCAGGACGAGACGAAAATCGGTTCGGACCGCTTCACTCATCAGATGATATCCGGTCAATTCTCCCTGCCGGGCCACCTGTCCAAAGGGACGCCGGGCCGGCGTCACATCCACGGCGACGCCAAAGTAGTGGCTCGGCCCCAAAGGCCGCAGCGCGGAACTTTCCGAGGTTAAGGCAAACAATGCCCGGCCCGGTTGTATCAGAGAATGATTCCGAAAGCCCCAGATATACACATAGGCTTTGCCCGAAGCAGGCCGCGTAATGGGTTGACGCCAGATCACGCCCGCGCGCCCCCCTACCCCATAATCGCTGGTGGCCTGAATCCGCAGACATCCGGAGGTCAGCTGAATTTTCCCATCCGGCGCGCTGAAAACAAACCACTGAGCACTGGATAAATCGGAGATCATCCCCGGCTCCGTATAAGGCGGGCGCGCATTATCAGCCGCCGCCGTCAGTGTCGCCGCCGCCAGACTGATTATCGCCCATCCCATCCATCTGAATGCTCGAATCATTTTTGGTTTTCCCTTAGTTCTGAATGGTTTTTATCCTGCTTGGATCACGGTCCGTCTGTTGGACAATCCCTCATTTCAAGGATCGTTTTCTACCACCGAGGCCGCCTTCGGATCAATCGCCGATTGCCCGCCCCTTCGCGCCCACCTGCGGCACGGCCGGACCCCGTCGGCAGAGGAACCACGATTGACCTCAAGATAAAATGTCACAAAGCAACAGTTTGGACGACAAAACTTTATGATGTATTCCAAAGTCCCCATAAGACCTGGAATTGTCCTCAGTCAGAGGAGGCTGCAATGATGTCGTTTCGTCACACCAAGCCCTTGAGCGCGCCAGTTTCTCGTTTTCTCTTCCTAACCATTCCGATTTGGGTGGGCAGTCTGTTGACCCATGGAAACACCGAGAGCGACGCTCAATGGACCTTCAACAATAATTCGTTCATTGACTACACACTCACCGAAGTCTCGACCACCGATGTGTATGACGGGGCATTGCCCGTCAATGATCCCACCCTGAATCTGACGGTCGGTAAAAGGTATGGGGTCACGATCGTGAACTTTCGTGTTCATCCCTTCAGTTTCATCGCAAAAGGCTCGACGGCCGGGGAGGATGTCGTGCTTTTGGCTCTCGGTTCTCAAACCGGTTCTTTCGAGGCGGATCCCGAGGTCAACTGGACGGATGACGGCAATGGACATGTTGAATTCACGGTGACGGAGCCCCTCATCGCCGCTGCATCCGAGGCCCCCCGGACGCCCGGTTATCGCTGCGATCCTCATGCGAGCACCATGCGCGGGGATTTCTCAATGGTCCCGGCGGCGAATCCCAGAACCCCACTGGACGATCCGATACCGGAACCCATTCCACCCAGCGCCGTCATGATTGATTTTGAGGTTTTGATCGATGGACTCACCGCCCCCTTGGGCGTGGAGCCGTGGCCCGATGATTCGGGGCGACTGGTCGTCTATGAACAAACGGGTCTGATCCATATCATGGATGCCGACGGATCCAACGCGGAAGTCTTACTCGATCTGCGCGACCGCGTTTATCCCATCAACGCGAACTATGATGAGCGCGGCCTCCTGGGACTGGCCGTTTATCCGCAGGCCGACCCGGTTCGATTGTACACCTACACATCCGAACCCGCTGAGGGTCAGCCGGATTTCCTAACGGCTTCTCCGGATATGACGGCCGATCATCATAGTGTCATTGCCGAATGGACCCGAGACCCTCAAGATCCGGAGGCGACAAGTTTCTCCATACGTCGAGAAGTGTTGCGAATCGCGCAACCCCAATTCAACCACAACGGAGGGGAACTGCGTTTCGGACCCGATGGAATGCTGTTCATTACACTCGGCGATGGCGGCGCCTCCGATGACCAAGGCGAGGGCCATAGCCCCATCGGCAACGGACAGGACCTCAACGTCATTCATGGCTCTGTGATCCGAATCGATGTGGATGGCGCCAACTCAGCCAATGGACAGTATGGCATTCCCAGTGATAATCCTCTGGTCAATGCCGACGGGCTGGATGAAATCTGGGCCTGGGGATTTCGAAACGCCAATCGGTTCAGTTTCGATTCCGTAACCGGTGATCTGCTCATTGCCGATGTGGGGCAGAATGATGTCGAAGAAATTGATATTCTGACAACGGGCGGCAACTATGGTTGGCCAATCCGGGAGGGTTCCTTCTACTTCGACGCCAACGGTCCCGAAAGTGGATTTGTAACAAACGACCCTCCGTCCGGCGCCATACCCGAAATGATCGACCCCGTCGCGCAATACGACCATGATGAAGGAACGGCAATTGTGGGTGGGTTCCGCTACCACGGCAGCATTCAATCCCTTCAGGGGCGCTACATCACTGGCGACTTCGGGACCAACTTCGGCTCGCCCAGCGGGCGTTTGTTTTTGGCGGATCTTTCAAATGGGACCCTTGAGGAACTTCAAATCGGCTCAGAGAACCGCCCCTTGGGACTTTGGTTGAAGGGATTCGGTATCGACCCGGCCGGCGAGGTCTATATCTGCGGCTCCACCGAGCTCGGCCCCAGCGGCAATGGTGGAGCGGTCTGGAAAATTGTTGCCCCTCCCCCAGCAGTCAGCCCCACGCCCACACCCCAACCGACGCCTCTACCAACGCCTTTAAACACACCGACGCCAACACCGTCGCCCACCCCCTTCGCCGACACCGATCAAGACGGGCGGGCCGATAGTTGTGAGTCACTTGACAGTGAGATTATCCTTTCAAGCGGCGTCACCCATCTGCTGATTCCCGATTCCGACGGGGACGGATTGCTGGATGGCATGGAAGACGGAAAGGAATGCCCCTATCTAACCGGCGCCGAACTCGATACCGATCCCATCCTCTGGGATACGGATGGCGACGGCTGGAGCGATGGACTTGAAGTCCTGCGACTCATGAGCGATCCGATGGATCCCATGAGTCCCGACCCCGCCTTGCCCGCATTCGAGGACATGGACGGGGACGGACTGCCAGCTTCCTTGGATCCAGCCGATGACAATGACGACACAGATGGCGATGGTTTCGCCGATGGCTATGAAGCGCAAATGGGAAACGATCCAACAGACGCCTTGTCTTTTCCGCCCCTCGGGGACGCCAACGCCGATGGGGCCAGCAACAATCTGGATGCCATTCTTGTGTTTAATTGGGCATTGGGAAATGTAGAGACACCCGAGGGACTGGGGAATGCGGATATTTACACCAACGGCTTCGTCAACAATCAGGATGCCATTATCCTGTTCAACTGGACGCTGGGCAATGTGACGACCATTCCAGTCCGGCCATAGAAAGAATTACAGATGGTCTTTCAGGGCAAGTTGACCGCACGCGGCGGACACTTCGCGTCCTTTGCTGTAGCGGACAGCGACGGTAAATATTCTGTCCAAATATGCCCGAAAGGCCTCAATCCGCTGATCCGTTGGGCGTTCATAAGGTAGATCCGGGGACGGGTTGTAGGGGATCAGGTTGATTTTACAGGGAATGTCCGCCAGGAGTTTTCCCAGACGGCGAGCGTCGAGATCGGAATCATTGACACCCGCCAACATCACATATTCAAAAGTGATGCGGTGTCGCTTGGGACTTTGCCCCTGGAAGGCCCGACAGGCGGCCAGCAGCTCAGGCAATGGATGTTTTCGGGCAATGGGCATCAGCTGTTGGCGCAGGTCATCATCCACGGCGTTCAGCGAAACGGCGAGTTTGACATTCAAATCCGCTTCCGCCAGCGCGGCGATCCCTTTGGGCAGCCCGGCCGTGGAAACGGTGATACGCCGGGACGGAATCTTCAGGGCTTGGGGAGAAATGGCCAATTGCAACGCGGGAATGAGAGCCTCCAAATTCAAAAGGGGCTCCCCCATCCCCATAAAGACCAGGTTAGAGATGGGGCGCCCAATTGAATCGGCCAGTTTCCGCGCCAGGATAATCTGACCCAGGATTTCATCGACAGCGCAATCCCGCCGAAATCCGCCGGAACCGGTCACACAAAAACGACACCCCAGAGCGCACCCCACCTGCGACGACACGCACAGAGTGGATTGCTTTTCTTCCGCCATCAAAACCCCTTCGATCCGTTGACCGTCCCACAAATCCCAAAGCAATTTGCGCGAACCATCGGGCGCCTCGACAGTCTTTCGGAGCCGAACGCCTCCAATGACGGCATTCGTATCCAGCCACGCTTTCAGATCGACAGGCAAATTATGCATCCCGTCCATGTCTTCAACGCCGTGCTGATAGAGCCAGTGGAACATCTGTTTGGCCCGAAAGGCCGGGAAACCAGCCCGCTGGATATGGGCCGTCAAATCCACAAGCGAAAGGCCGAGCAACTTAATAGGAGAAGAAGCGACAGGATTCATCTACGGAAATACCTTTTCAAAACTCAATACGACGCCATCGTCGGAGCCCCAGCCACATAGGGATGGTGATGGCCACCGCATGGATCAAGAACCAGGACAGCACACCCGCCGGCAACATCCAACTCCATCCCCGCTGATCCATCGCGCCCGTCTTGAAGGCGATATATAACGAGCCTTCCAAAGCCAGAATCCCGCCCACGTAAGCCAGACTCAGAATAACATTGACGGTCCCGCCCAGGCCGTTCGCAATTCGCGCCGGATTATCTTCAGCAAAATTGGGCGTCATGGCCCCCAGGCCCACGGCCAGACTGGTCAGCCCAAAGGACAGGAATAAAATGGTGGTCAGGGAAATCAGAAAAATATCGGTGTCCAATCGCAAAATGACTCCGGACAAAACAGCGATCAGTTCGGTGAACACGAACGCGACGGACCAGCATAACCAATATTTTTGCCAGACCAGGCCCGTTTTCTTCATGGGGGCCAGTCCAATAATCCAAGCCTGCCGCCCCTCCAGACTCAACATCGGGTACATGAACCGGGTTGAGATAATGGATAGAATAAAACAGCTGACGCCCATATTGATGATCGACAGACGCGCCTGCCACAGCGGCGTGGCCAACAGGCCATCGTCCGAATTTCGGGACGACATGGTGCTGAAGTTCGCCAGATAAATGATCAGCAAAGCGAAGAACATCAGCAGCTGAGACCACTGAACCGGATCGCGCCAGAACGTGCGCACATCCTTTCCGGTCAACGCGCGGGTATGAGAAGAGAGAAACCCCAGCGCCCAATCCAGATAATCGAAAAGACTCCGACGCGAAGGACTGCGTCCCATGGCGCTCGAGGTGTCCCGGGCCAACGTCCACCCGCGATAGTACAACGGTTCAATGAGCCACGAACAAACCTGTCCCACCATCAAGGCGGTGCTCACCAGCATGGCCAGCCAGTAACAATACGTCCCCCACTGTTCCTGGGCCGAAGCCAACATGCCTTTGACGAGCCAGACATTGGGCAACCAGGGGCGCCCACCGAATGTCAGCATGGCCATCACCTGTCCGAAGTCATCGGCATGAGAGCCCATCGCCATGGCCCGCCCCCCCATGATCCGAACCAGGACAACAACACCAAAAACGGCAACGGCCCCAAAGCCGATGGCCAGAAACCGCGCCTTGCGAGCGGGCACAAAAGCCGAAACCACCATGGTAATCAGAGCGCCCAGACCGGCGGGTATGGCGATAAACGGAGCCATCAGCAAAAGCAACGCCGGATAGAACCACCACCCCGCCTCCCAAGCCTGTCCATAGGCCACGAACGTCGGCATCGACATCACCGCAAATGCCCAGGAAGAATAAAGGGTGGTTTCGATCAACTTTGACCAGAAAATTTGTTTCATGGTCAAAGGCAAAGTCATAAAAAACTCCACCTCCCGCGACACATAGGTCGTCGAAAGCGTGACAATCAGATTACTGAATGTCAGCATGGCGAAGAAAGAAATGAGCACCATACTCATCAGGAGGTTGATCAGAGGTTGACCGAAAGGCTCCTGATCAATCAAGAAACCGAAAAGCCAATCGAAAAAGAACATCCCGCCGCCCCAAGCGAACAGCAACACAAACAGACCAACGGTCAGATGGAAAATCACATGACGGCGGATGTTGCGCAAATGATTATCAAAAATCCGATATTTGATGCTGAGTATTCGGGAGATCATATTCATGAGGCAATTTCAAAGCATTCGGGCGCCGCTGGCTCAAAGCGCCGCATCACAGAATAAAACTCAAAAGCGGACGATGCAACCGTCTCGCCTGGCGGTTCAAGCCCTGATTGGTCAAACCTCGCCTGCCGGTCCGGTTTACGGTCGCCACAAGTAAAGAAGACGCGGACGCGATGTGTCCAGCCATTCGCCCGCATCGACATGGATCAGCGGCATGTCGCGAGTCGATCCGGCCGAAACCGGTGGAGAGTCCAGGGCCGGCGAATGGGAATAGATATTCGTCTTCGTTTGAGAGCCATAACCGTAGGTCACCACGGCCGCATCATCAACGCCCGCTTTCTTTTGCGCGGCGGCAATGACGTCATCCAGATACCCCACGTGATCGATCAATCCATTTCCAAGGGCTTCACCGGCAGTATAAACCCGTCCGTCCGCCAGCTTCCGAACCGTTGTTTCGTCCAACGCCCCCCTGTTTTCAGCCACAATCCCCACAAACCGGTCATACATGGCGTTGATCATCGTCTGATAGAGCGTCGCTTCTTCCAGCGTCATGGTTCGCCAAATGGACCCCATGTCTTTTTTCTCACCCGACTTGACCACCTGAACACCAACACCCAATAGTTCAATCAAACCACTGATGTTGGGGAAAGTGGCGATGACGCCGATACTGCCGACGAGAGACGTGGGATGCGCCCACAGTTCATCGGCGCCGACGGCAATATAGTATCCGCCGGAGGCGGCCACATCCATTATCGCCGCAAAGACCGGAAGGCTTGAATCGCCCTGTTCAGCCGTTCGTTTCTTGAACGCCTTCAACTCGCGATAGCAGATGTCACTCGTTGTCACTCCCCCGCCGGGACTGTTGATTTTCAAAACCACGGCGACCACCTTGGGATCCTTCTCCACCGCCCGCAGCATATCGCGCAATGTCTCTGCCGTTCCCCGCGACGGACGAAACAATCCACCCGTTTTTTCGCCAATGAATCCGGAAACCTCAATCAACGCGATCTTTTCTGTCGTGGACCATTTTTTCGCCGGTTCGACCACCACTTCACGCATGTGGGTATCAAAGGGGTCGGAAAGACTGACAAACACACAACCGTTCAGGCTGCCAAGCGCCAGGAGCCAGCAGATCATCCATGCGCTACGCGTCAGAATTGTGTTCATCTTCGAATACCTCCACTCTTTTTATTTGAATGCAGCCGTCAGCGGCTGGCGGTCGTGGACCGTACAAGCGAGACGCCCGGGCCAACGCCAAACGCCCCTTCCATCATTTAAGAAACGCTCGGAGTTCTTCGGCGCACAC
>JADFCT010000172.1 GCA_017161665.1 Candidatus Sumerlaeota bacterium | reverse complement strand
CCGGCCATTCTTTCAGCAGCCCGATTTCCCGGCAGGTCGAATCATGATTCGGTCCATGGAATCGCGGCCAGTCAGTGATAATCCCCATTCCCATTCCGTCATCCTTCGCGGCGTCGGGATCAAAAGAGGCTTTGGACGCGGCGGCCGTCTCGCCGTATTTGTCCGGATCGATCTGGCCGAGCAGGCCGAGAAAGCGAACCCGGTTCGCCTCCGATTCTTTTTCCAATTCACCCTCCAGATAGGGAACCGCCTCGTGGGCCATCGGGCCGATCGACCCCAGAATGAAGGCCGACCGAATGCGGACGGTCTCATTGTCGCCTTGCATCGCCGTGATGATGAACGGAACCGCGTCTTTGCCCATTGAAGCGACCGCGCCCATTGCCGCGGCTCGAACCCAGGGTTGGTCCATGGTCAGTTGTTGAATCAGAGCGGGCGCGGCTTTTTTGGCCGCTGGTCCCATCAGCGCCATCGCGTCCATGGCCTTCACACGCGCCATCAGGTCATCGAGTTCCAGCGCTGCGGTCAGCGCGTCCACCGTTTTTTCGGCTTCGGCCCCCTTGGGATGATCCGAGGCCAACAGAACCCACTCTCCCAACGGCCGACCGTTTACGACCGGTTCCTGAGCGGCCGAGCCCAAGGCGAGGCCCATCAGCAGGGTAATCAGAATCCAACGGGAACGTGTCATTTCGTCATCTCCTTCGAAATAATTGTTTTTCTTCGGCGTTCGCTTATGGGCGCCCTGAAAACGTATTCTCTCTCGACGGGGGGTCTCCATCCAGTAGGGGCCACACCAGTTCCCCCCGGCGGGCTCTCGCCTGGTCGTTTTTGTCCAGGCTGAAACTGGGCAGTTCCAGGGAGTTGGTATCGAGCCACAGTACGATTCGCCGTCGTTCCGCTTCGGTCAGTTCAACCCCGTAGTGGGATTGCTTCAGATAGCCTCCCCGGATCATCCGTGCCCATCGGGCGCCGAATTTCCCCGCCACGGTTCGCGAACCGCCATGGAGCCAGCTCATGTGATTGTCGCCGCCGTCGGCGTGAAAATAAAAGGCATAGGGCTCGAGGCTGTCATAACTGAAGTCCGGTTTTGCCTGGCGTTCCTGATGGCAACCGACGCACCGCCGTTCAAAAACGGGGCGGACCAAGCGGTGAAAATTGACGGGCTCCACACCGCCGACTTCCGGCTCGAGCCGGGAGGGGGGGCGCGTCATCGCTCGGGGGAAGGCGGCCAGATCGGGCGCTTTCCATTTATCCTCATGGCATCCGACGCAGGAAAGCGTCTCGCCGGGATGAAGGTAGGTTCCCGAGCGCATGGATTGAATGGCCATCCCCGTTTCATCCAACGCTTGAAAATAAAGCAGTTTTCCCGCCGGGGCCTCAAAGTGGGCGCTGCCGTCGGACTCGACCGGCGCCACGCCCAGAACCACCCGGCCTGTCGGGCTTTGGGCGTAGCCAAGGCGGGGCTTTTCAGTGACGGGGCTGCTCCAGGGTTTGGGAATATGCTGGATCACGCGCAGGGCGGTGATCCGTGTGTCCTCGGGCCATTCAAAATCGGCCTCATAGACATTCATCACGAGGATCGTTCCCGTCGAGCCCCGCTCATCGTCCCGTTCACGCTGTGTCGTCGCCACGGGGATGATCGGCGGGCGGGTTCGGGGGCGGAAGGGGCGAGGACTGACCGCGCGCAGACCGGAGACATTCGGGATTTCAAAACCGGAGTAGATCAACACGCGGTTGCCGAAGGTGTCGAGAAGGAAGATCCGGCGGCAATTTTTTTCCCCTTCCGTAACGAGATAAAAGTCCTCGCTCAATGGCCAGGGGTATCCGTAATGCGTCTCATCCAGGCAATCCTCCCGTCGATTGCCACCGGCCGAGCGGGTCTTGCCGCCTGGCTGGTTGGGTGGGCTGCCCTCGTTGATCCAGCGGATTCCCGGCGTGATACGGGTGATCTGGGCGTTACGGTTGTCGTCGGGAATCGCGAGATTCAGGAGAATGGGCGCGCCATAGATCCCGGTGTAATGGTGTCCCCCAGCGATGGCGATGAATTGCGTCGAGCCCGGAATCGCGCGGATATTGTACTCGCCCCAGGGGCGGAAGGCCCGGCCATCTTCCCACCGCTCGCCGGTCAGCGTGGTGTGGGGCAGGGGATAGTTGCCGTGAAACGAGCGGGGATTGCGCCCATCGGGATAGCAGTTCCAGATATGATGGGCCGCATGGAAATCGCGGTCCAGATAATCCCAACGGGTATAGACCAGCATACCGTCATTGGTCACGCTCGGATCCCATTCCTCCGTGTCATGCCGGCTGAGCCAGATCAGATGGTCTCCGTCGGCGTCGATGGCGTAAAGCGTGGAGGTCGGCTGATGGCGGGAGGCGGCGCAACGGGCGGAGGCATTGCGCCGTTCCGACATGAAGGCGATCCGTCCATCGGGCAGCCAACAGGGGGAATGGTCGCTTCGATTTCCGAAGGTTATCTGCGTACAGACATCTGTCCCGATTTCGTGCGTGAAGAGGTGGAAAGTGTTTTCATGTGTCCAGAACTCGGCCTTGTACGGTTGCCAGGTTTCCCAGGGATTTTCTCCTCGACGGCTCCAGGCGAAAACGATTCGCTTGCCGTCGAATGATAAATCCACCGAGTTGAAACTCCCGCGGGCGGCGCTGATTTCCAGACCGCGCCATGGACCGTTCGTGATCCGAACCCCTGCGAGCAGATCCCGACCGGAGGGGCTTTCTGTTTTGAAATCTTTTAAAATACCAATCCCGCCGCCGGGCGCCGCCGAATACCCCACATCCTGATCATGATTCATGATGTTGTTTTTTTCGATCTGGTGCTCAAAGGTGTTGAAAAGGATCGCATCAAAATCCAGCAGAGGATTTTTGAAGGCGATCGCGCGACAAAGGACTCGAGCGTCACGATACAACCCTTGCCGGATTTTCTCCGCGTTGGCATTCCCCGGCGGCGTCTGAGTGGATGCATCTTTCAGTCGATTGAGTTCTTGGGTCTCATCGGTCAGATCCAACGAGGGGGCCATTTGTTTCAGGCGCTTCTGTAAAGCCTCCAGCCGGCGAATCTGGATATCGAGCGCGTCACGGTCCGAATCAAGGACCAGGCAGTTGCGGTCCATGTAGGTGAACTCCATGGCCGCGTCGCTTGAGGCGCGCTTCTTCCACAGCGCCAATTCTTTTTCCATCCGGTCGTAGTCATCTTGCCAGAAGACCTCAACGCCTGGGGCCAATCCCATGACGTCGCCACACAGCGCCAGGATCATCGTCAGTTTCACGACCGATGAGACCGAGAAGTATTGGGTCGCCTTGTTGCGCATCGGGACCGTCTCCTGATAGAATGGTGTTACGGTTTTCAGACAGGGCGCGCCGCCCTGGGATCCATGTGTCGCCCTTGAAGGCTCCCAGTGTACGATAACCCTACCCATCCGAGCGACGCTCGCTTCCCTTGCTCGGCTGGGCTGTATTGGAGCGGCCCGTCCGGGCGCGCCTCACGGTCTGTATAAAGACGCCTTTGTTTATCGTTCGGCAATTTGAATTCGCAGACGGATGAACGTCGGCGCCGTCACGCTTTTTGCGCGCTGCGCGGCAAAAATCGCGCCGGCGCCTCAGATTCTATTCACCTTACCCAGGGCTCCGCTCCCTATCGGTCGCTCCACCCTGGGCTATTAAGTGCCACCCCTCTCGGGGCTTGGCGGATGTTTTGCTTCCGGGACGCGGGCCTAATCCAAAATCGGCGCGGCGCCCCACGGTTCTTTGCGTCCTTGCGCCTTGGCGCCTTGGCGTTTGAAAAAGAAGTCATCGCGTCCCGCCCCGGCTTGCTTCGCGTCTTTGCGCCTTGGCGATTAGCGCAACCATCTTCTTTTCCTTCTATTCTTCATGATTCAAATAAATGACGAAAGCCGTGTGGTTACGCAACTTTTAGAAAGGCTCTAAAAAGATTCCACCGTGCCACGTCTCGTCGTCATTATCATCATTTGTTGTGAGCGCCGGAGGCCGCTCATGGATAACTCTTTTACAAATCGTCCACGGGTTGGTCCTCATTTTTCTCCAGCCACTCCAAATCGGCCAAATCCTGTAGACGCCCTGACGCTCTCTTATTCGCAATCAGGTGATGACGCGAAAGAACCGGGACTGAAATCCCCCCAATCGGCACATCGATGCGATCCGGCCAAGCCGACTCGAATGCCACGCCATCAATTTCAGTGAGTACGTCGATCCGGATCGGGGGGATTCCGATTTGAAAAATGGCGCCCGGCGTTGCCAAATCCCCCTCTGTGAGATCATGGAGTGGAGCGCCGAATTCCACCAGGGAGGCGAGGACCTTTGGCGCGTTTTCGCCGCTTGGCCGCACCCAGATAGCAAGGTCTTCCGTAGCGCGAACGCGCCCATGGGCAGCCAAAGCGTGGGCTCCGACGACGATATACTCAACGGCGTGGGCGTTGAACGTTGCTAGTATCTCGATGAAGTCGCAGTTCACTGACACCCTCCTGTCTCCATGCGTGGCATAGTTTCGTTAGACTCCACACAGCCTCGACTCGCTCCGCAACCGAGAAGTCAAGCCACTCGTCGTCCCGCGGAATCGGCTGGCCCGGACGGATGATGCGCGATGTCATTTTATGTCGAGTCATTCTAACCTCCTGAACAGCTATCCTATCACATCCTCGCGCAAACCATCCAGGTTTAATGCCAAAATAATTTTCCTAAATATGTTCGCGCGCTTTTGCGAATACATTTTCTGAAAAAGGCGACGCCCCAATGCCGAATCTCAATCCTCATGACCCGATACCCACGACGGAAATACCGTCTCAAGCCGCCCGCTTCACCTGTCCATTTTTGCGCCGCCTCTCCCCCTATGGCGCCATCCACCATGGCAGTGAACTGGTGTGGGGGCGCACCTTGGATACGGTGAAGCGTTGCAATCGGTCCCAATAGCAGGTCACGAATTTATGAACATAGAAAAAGGTATAGGGCTGTTCCTCGTGCAGGATTCGATGGAATTGACGGCACAGTTCCGCGCGTCGGTCGGCGTCGAATGTGGCGCGCAGTTCTTCAATGATCGCGTCGGCGTCCGCGTTTCGGAAGCCGACAAAATTGGATCCCCCCGTCACATCCGCCTGAGAGGAATGCCAGACCTGATAGGGATCCTGTTCCCACGTCAAACCCCATACGGCGATGGTGGCGTCGTATTCCCGGTTCAGCAGTCGCTCCTGTTGTAAGGCTTCCTCCAGGATTTCGAGTTCCATTTTGATGCCGATTTTAAGGAGGTCGGCTTTGAAGATCCGGGCGACCGTTTCATGTGGCGCCGAACCTTGGGGAACCTGGAATTTGAAGGTAAAGGGAACACGGGAGGGATTGTTATCCGCGGGGGTCAAATCCTTATCCAGCAAGCCGTCGCCGTCAGTATCGCTCCATCCAGCGGATTCCAGCAGGGCGCGGGCGCGGGCCGGATCAAACGGCCACGGTTCAATAGCGGTGTCGTAGGAAGGGCTTTTGATAAAGAAGTTCCCAGTGGTTTGTTCGCCCAGTCCGCGAAAAACATCCTGGATCAGGGCTGGGCGATTGAAGGTCATGGTCAAGGCCTGGCGCACGCGCTTGTCGGCGAACAGTGGTTTGTTCTGATTCCAGGCGATAAAAAAATAGTAGAGCCCCAGAAATTGCTCGGTGTGAATGCGTCCGTCCAGAAAAGGGTTGTTCGCGGGCCATTGCGCCCGTGGTTTGTCCTGCCATTGACCGATGAGATCCCAGTATTGGTTCGCGTTCAGGCCGATGAGATCCAGTTCGCCCGCCTTGAATCGCGCCAGCGTCAAACTGGGATCGGCCAGAATCTGCCAGATGATGGAACGGATGGCGGGGCGTTCGCCGTGGTAGTCTTCATGGCGCTCCAGCCGAATATCCACGCCGGGCCGATACGAAACAAAGCGATAGGGCCCGGTCCCGATCAGTCCTTTGCGCGCATACCAGTGATTGCTGAATCGACGTCCCATGGCGCCGTCGGGGAAGGGAGCGCCGTTTTCGTCATGGGCATACAGAAATTCGGGCAGGACGATCAGCGTCAGCGACGCTTCCTTGTTTCGGTACGCCCTTTCGGCCCACTGCAAATGGACCGTATACTCATCCACTGCCGTACAGGTGGTCAGATTCTCATAATCCCCTTTGAGAAAGGCGCAGGGGACATCGTCATTCTTTATCAAATTCAGTGAAAAAATCACATCGCGGGCCGTGAATTCATGATCGCCGCGCAACCAGGCGTAGCGTTCATCATCCAGATCCACCCCCGAAACCGGATGCCATTTCACTCCCCGGCGCAAATGGATCGTGAAGTCTTTGTAGTCATCCCGAATCTCTACACTGCGGGCCAGATCGCCAGCCCATTTTTCGGGAGTGGTCCAGACCATGCGTCGGGCGAGGGAGGCGCCCACATAGTGATAGACGTTATCCTGAATAGACGCGCTGATTTCGATCAGAGGGTTGAAACTGTTGGGATCGGGGCCGAAGGGACGTGTCAGAACCCCATTCAAGTCGGCCTCGGGGGGGGTGAGATCAAAATGATTTGGCGCCAACGCCTCCATGAAATCCGTCGGCGCCGCAGGGGTGGGGGATTCCGGACGGATCGGTGGGGCGGCAGGGGATGTCGGCGGGGGGAGCAATGCCGGGGGGGGCGCGGCGCTCAATGTCTGGCGCAGTTTCTCCACTTCATTGCGCAATCGATCGGCGCTCTGACCCATGGCCCGGATTTGTCCGCTCTGGGAGATCAAACGCTTCTCCAGGTTGTTCATCTGGAAAAGGTACAGGCTGAGCAGGCCGCCGATCCCAGCCAGCAGGATCAGTATCAGGATAAATGGAAAGCCACTGTTTTGTTTCATGGAGGCCGCCCTTGCGTGAACATCAGATTGATAAAGCGAGTTTTGCCTTGCCAGGAGGGCGATGTCGAGAGGGAAATGGAGACCGTCGGAGGATGACCCTGTTGGCGACAGGGGCGGTCGCCCGCGACGCCGCGTTGATTCGCGTTCATTGGCGTTTATTCGCGGTTTCTAAAGTTTTTTCAACCGCGAATGGACGCGAATAAACGCGAATGGTTTCGTTCGAAAATTTGTATCAGCCCTGGAGGTGGCATGGGCGTCTTGCCCATGGATTTGCCCCGGGGCAGGCCGTCGGCGCCGCCGCGCTGATTCGCGTTCATTGGCGTTTATTCGCGGTTTCTTTTTTTTCAACTGCGAATGACGCGAATAAACGCGAATGGTTTCGTTCGAAAACAGGGTCCGTACGGGGCTATCATTTTCACCATTTGTTGTGAGCGCCCTCGGCCGCTCATGGGGAACTCGATTAAAACAATTCGGCGTCGCAAGACGCATCAGATTGTGCCGATGTGTCCTGCGAAGCCGATTGGCTTTATCGCCCTTTTGTCCGCCCTTTACTTGACGACCACCGCGTCGAGTTCGAGTTCGAAGAGCAGATTGTCGCGACAGACGATGTTTCCCGCCACCACCGCCGGCAGGATGGGCAGGGCGTTTTCCCGGCAATAATCCGCAAAGGCCCCCGCCTGTTCGGGATTGCGAACATAGGCGATGAATTTGACGGCGTCGCCCCAGCTCATTCCCCGTGAACTCAAAATGGCCTCGGCCACTTCCATGGTCAGCTTGACCTGGTTGACCATGTCGTCCAGATGGACAGTTTCCCCGCCCGGTTCAATGCTGGCCGTGCCCGAGATGGTTATGTAGCGTCGGTCGGGGAAGTCGATTTCGGCCGCGCGACTGAAGGAACTGCCATAGTCCAGCGCCGGGCATTGCAGGGGCGACGTCACGGGGAAGATTTGCGTGTCTTCCGAGTGGGGTTGAATCGCCAGGGCCCCCAGGACCAGGGCCGAGCCGGACGGATTGCTCCCGCCAATGCCCGTGCTGGCCGGCGCCCATTTGTCAAAGACGC
>JADFCT010000016.1 GCA_017161665.1 Candidatus Sumerlaeota bacterium | reverse complement strand
AAGCCCTGGATCACTTCAGCCACCATACCGGAGAAAGGTTGCCCGTCGTGGCGGATGGGACGACGCCACGCCTCGTGGGAAGCCTGGCCAAAACGGACCTTCTGCTCGCCCTGGCCGAGCGTTTGCCAGCCGGCCATCACCCAATGGCGGATGAAGGGCAAGGGGTTTGAATGCGGAAAGCATCCGCCGCGACAATCATCCACAGATGTCGCAGAGGGACGCAGATTCTCACTTTCGTGGTTTTCGCGGTTTTCGTGTTTTTCGTGCTTTTCGCGGCAAGAAATGATGGGCGGGAATCAGTCACCCGATCCCCACAATTGCCTCCCGATTTTATAAGACCACCCGCCCCTCTGTTTCGGGCGGGGGCTTGAGGCCGTATTGGGCCAGGATGGTCGGGGCCAGGTCGGTGAGGGCCGGATCGGCGACTTTGAGTTTTCGGTTCGTAATCAACACGCCGGACAGGTTCGCCGGGTCCATGCAGTGATCCCCGCTCCACTTGTCGTTATTGTCTCCCAGGATGTCCGGCGCATAGGTCCCCAGGACAGTCTCCCACGATGCGCGATAGCCATCGGCGTAGCCGAGGACGAGATCGGGCGCTTCTTCGGCGGCCGGTCCTTTGAAAATCTCCCGTCCTTTATAGACCTGGCGCATGACGGTCTCGCCCGTTTCCGGATCGCGGACCTCGGCCAGTTTCCGGGCCAGTTCGTCGATCAGGGCGTCCGTCTGACGTCCGGCGCCGACAAGGCCCGTCGCCTCGCGTCCCCGGCGATTGATATAGAGACTGTTGATCCCCAGGCCATAGGCGACCGTCCGGTTCCAATCCGTATGGGACAGATACTTGCCGCCGTCGGCCGCGGCGCCGGCCATCGTGCGCGCATAACCGCTTTCCTTCAGCCAGGTGTTGAGGTTGAAGGTGCGATAAAAGGGCTGGAAGCCGTGATCCGACATAATGATCACGGTCGTCTCGTCGTCGATCCGCTCCAGCGCCTGCCCCACCACGTCGTCCATGCGGGCATAGAGGTCTTCCAGCGTCTTGCCATGCTGACGGCCCAGTTCCGGCGTATAGAGGGGGTGACGGGGGTCCATGGCCCGCCAGAACATGTGGCTGTTGAGGTCAAGGGACGAGAAATAAAAAAACAGAAAGCCCCGATCGAAGGTCTTCAGCAGATAGTCATAGGCCTCCAGATTTTCATCCAAAACGGACATGGCCTGGCTCAGAAATTCCCCATCGCTCAGAATCCCGTTCGAGAGCGCGCGGGTGTCTTCGGCGATGCCCTGCGTATGAAACGGCCCCAGCGTCCGGGCCAGTTCCTTCGAAAAGTCCTCTGGCGTGGAGATGGGCAGGGCCGGATCGGCCGGATCGATATTGATGGGCGACACATAGACTTTGAGATGGGGATGGAGTTCCTTGACAAAGAGCCGAATCATCCCCTGCACGGACGACACCCGCCCCAGGAGATCAAACCGCACCGGGATCCAGTCGCTCCATTCGCCTGCCGAGAGGAGGAGGCGGGTTCCCTGGATGTCGATCCGCGCGATGGACTGGACCGGATCGCGATCGATCGTCAGAGACACGCGCGTGGGGGGGCTTTCGCTCCGAAAGGGGTTCGGCGGCCCGTCCAAGGCGACTTCGCAGCCATGGCGATCCATCGTCACGACACGCACATTCGTATCCGTGAGGCGGTCGGCATTGGGTGGCGGCGCGTCGGTGATATAGGTGGACACGCCATAGGCCCCCACGAGGTCGGGCGCCCCCATACCCGACAGGCTGCGCGCCGAACAGGGCACAGGGGGAAAATTGACCGGCAGGCGATAGAGTGTGGAGGACACGCCGGCCTCGGACAATTCTTTCCAGAAAGCCGGCCCCCGGCGCAGCAGTTCCACGCGCCCCGCGCCGAGAGGCAGTTGCCAGTTCCCCAGCGGCAGGATCGTTCCCGCAGGGATGGATCGCGACATGGACAGACAGGGCTGCATGGTCTGGGGATCGCGATGGATAAAGTCATAAATCCCGTGTCGGCCGGGATGCATACCCGTGATGAAATTGGACCAGGCCACCGGGCTTTGGGGGGGATTGCTCGTGCGCAGCTTGGCGTAGTCGCCCCGGGCGATCAGGCTGCGGATATGGGGCATCCGCCCCGCCGCCATGGCCTGCTCCAGGAGATAAGGCGACAGGCCGTCAATGCCCAGCACCAGCACGCGCCGACGGGCCACGTCATCAAAGGCCGTGGCGGCAGGAGCGGATTGAATAATCGCCGGCGCCCCCAGAGCCGCGAAGGCCGTCTGGCGCAGAAACGCCCGCCGATCCTGTGTCTGAAGGTTCATTCTACCTGCGCCTCCATCCGATCCATCGCCGCCGACGCCGTTTTTTCGCCAAGCCCCGCCGGTCATCCCATATGTCATCCACTCCAAGAAAAACACAAACTAAGCGTTTTTCTTGGATTCTGGAGTTGGCCATGAGCCGCCTCCGGCGCTCTCAACAAATGATGAAAATGACGACCAGGCCCAGCGCGATGACTTCATTTTCAAACGCCAAGGCGCAGAGGCGCGAAGACGCAAAGAACTGTCGGGCGCGGCGCAGCGTCCATATAAGGCCCGCGCCCAAGGATTCAAACATCCGCCAAGCCCCGAAGGCGGCGACATATACAAGCCCAGGGTGAAGCGACCGATAGGGAGCGGAGCCCTGGGTCAAAGAACAAGCGACTGAGGCGCCGGCGCGATTTTTGCCGCGCAGCGCGCAAGAAGCGTGACGGCGCCGACGGCCAGCCGTCAGCGACTCAACATTTTCAAGAGTGAAAACAAGAAGTTATTTCCTCCCCAAAAGGGACCGCTCTCCGCCTCTCGAACAACACCTGTTATTTAGTAACGACTCAATATGACTCATAGTCGATTTCCTGAAAGGCCGACACTTCCGGAATCCAGCGATCGTTGACAAAGGCATTGTGAAGCGGATGATTGCTGTAAGCGTCGTAGGCCGCCTGCGAATCAAATTCCATGGAAAAGCCAAAGGCATAGTCGCACTTCCCGCTGACCTGGCGCAGTTGTTCAAAGTTTCGGACGCCTGGAATGGTGTCCAGGATCAGGGCGGCCTTCATGAAATCCACCTCCGCCGCCGATCCCGCGGCATGGCGTAAAGAAAAAACCACCGTATGACGTATCATTTCGATCACTCCTCGCTTGTCCATTTGATTGGGCTGTCGGACGATCGTCGGCGCCGTCACGATTTGTTGCGCGCTGCGCCTGACGTCATTTGCATCATGGGAATGGATCTATCACAGACCATGGGAGCCACAAGTCAAAAATACCCCCCGGTTCCCGATAATAGATCCATGACAAACAATGGAACAATCTCCACAAGGCGATGCGCTTTCGCCTCAATCCCTCTCTCAGTCGAACCTCGCAAATCCCAGTCGGCGCTTTTTGGTCCTTGATCGCATGACCTGAAAAGGCGACAGTACAGGGGATTACGATTTTATCGGTGAGCGTCTGCGCGAACATGAAGATTCTGATCGTTTCTCCTGAGGTGTATCCATTCTACAAGTCCGGTGGGCTGGGCGATGTCGCCGGTTCTCTGGCGCGCTCCCTGCGTGATCGCGGCCATGACGTTCGGACGGTCATGCCGGCCTATCGGTTTGTCGATCGGGGGGGCAACACACCTCAGACCGTCATGCCGGAAGTGGCGGTGGCCATGGACGGGACCTATGTGTATGGCGCCGTTGAGTACTGTGACGACCCCATGCCCGTCTATCTGATCCGGTGCGACAAGTACTTCGACCGGGAAGGCGCCTATGGCGAGGTCGTCGTCGGGCAATTGCGCGATTACCCGGACAATATCGAACGATTCGCTTTTTTCTGCATGGCCACGTTGTGGATGCTGAAGGGATTGGACTGGCGACCGGACGTGATCCATTGCAACGACTGGCAAACCGCCTTGCTCCCCGTCCTGTTACGCCATCACCCCATCATCGCGGCCGACCCCTTCTATTCGGCCATGCGCACGGTCTATTCCATTCATAATCTGGCCTTTCAGGGCCGGACCACCAAAGGCATGTTGCCGCGAATGGGGTTGGATCCGAATCTGTATCATATCGAAGGCCTGGAATTTTACGGACACGTGAATCTGATGAAGGGCGGCATTGTTTATTCCGACCGCATCACCACGGTCAGCCCCCGTTATGCCGAAGAGATCCAAACCGAGGCGCTCGGTTGCGGCCTGGACGGTCTGCTCCAGACTCGGCGGGATCGGCTGTCCGGCATACTGAACGGCATCGACATCCAGGAATGGGATCCGGCCACCGATCCACACCTGCCGGCCCATTACTCCGTGGAAGACCTGTCGGGGAAAGCCGTCTGTAAAGCGCGCCTCCAAAAGGAACTCGGACTAGCGGTCGATCCGCGCCGACCCCTGCTGGGAATGGTCTCCCGTCTGTCCACCCAAAAAGGCTTCGAACTGGTGGACGGCGCCCTGGCCTCTCTCATGGTCCGGGACATCCAGTTGACCGCTTTGGGCAACGGCGAGCCGCGCTATCATAAAATGCTGACCACGTGGGCCAAACGCTACCCCAATCAGGTGGCCGTGAACCTGGCCTTCAATAACGGCCTGGCCCATCGAATCGAGGCGGGGGCCGACATCTTCCTGATGCCCTCCTATTATGAGCCTTGCGGACTGAACCAGATGTTCAGTATGCGATATGGAACTCCTCCTGTGGCGCGACAAACCGGTGGTCTGGCCGACAGCATCACGCATTGCACCACCGGTTCCCTGCGCCGCAGTCAGGCGACGGGCTTCCTCTTTGGCCCCTATGACCCGCGGGCCTTGAGCCGATGTACGCATCGAGCGCTGGACATCTACGAAGCGTCTCCGGAACAATGGCGGCGAGTGATCAAAGCCGGAATGAAAAAAGATTTTTCCTGGCGTTCGGTGGCCAGCCGCTACGAGACCGTTTACAGTGAAGCGATCCGAGCCCCGCGAACGCAAACTTGAGGAACGCCCCATGGCTGAAGACAGGTCAGCATCCAAACCGGATAAGGCGTCAAAGGCCGCGCCCCAAAAGGCAAAACGGCCACGTAAGCGCCCGACCCCTCCCGCCGAGCAAGGAACCACCACCGGCTCCCAAAACGTGGCGAAGTGGTGGTTGTCGGTCGTGGGCGTGGTGCTGCTGATTGTCGGATTCATTCTGTTGTCCCGCGCCAATGAGCGCGCCGATAACCTGCCCGCTCTCACGGCGCCGTTCATGATCCTGGGCGGCTATCTGATGATTTTTGTGGCCATTGTGCTGGGCCCGACGCCATCGGACGCAGAACCATCCCGCAAAGGAAAGCGAGAGGGGCGGTGAGCGCGATTTTTGTCCCGGAACTATTTCCATATTTCGCGGCCATCGCCTTTTTATATGGGTTGATGCTGGGCAGTTTCTTCAATGTCTGCATCTATCGTATCCCCCTGGGTCTGTCGGTCAATAACCCCCGACGCTCCTTTTGCTTCGCCTGCGGCGCCCCCATCCGCTGGACGGATAATCTGCCCCTCCTCAGCTACTGGCTCCTGAAAGGGCGCTGCCGTGACTGTGGCGCGCCGTTCAGTATGCGTTATTTCCTGATCGAACTGCTGACCGGCCTTCTTTTCCTGGCTGTTTTTCTTGTCTTCGGATACGCATACGCGACCTTCGTTTTTACGGTTTTCATATCCATCCTGATTATTTCGACCTTCACGGATTTGGACCATTGGATCATCCCCGATTCCATGAGCCTGGGTGGCGCCGCCGCGGGCATTGGCCTGGTGGCGATCGCCCCTGTGCTCGGCGGGGTCTCCGAAAAACTGATTTCCGCCGTCAATGGCCCCGCGCCCCCGACGACCTGGTGGGGACCGGGCGTCAACGCCCTGTTTGGCGCCGGGTTCGGTTACGGTCTCTTGTGGGGTGTCGGCTGGTTGGGACGCCTTTTATTCCGTAAGGAAGCCATGGGCATGGGCGACCTTAAATTATTCGCCTGTATCGGCGCCTTTCTGGGATGGAACGGCTGTCTCTTCGTCCTGATGGGCGCATCGGCCATCGGCACGGTCATCGGCGTTCCCATGCTGATCTGGAATCGCTTCCCTGTCCGGAAAGCGCCCGAGTCTTCTTGCGATTGGCCGGTAACGAATCCGGCGACGCCGACGTCTCCGGACCCGTATGACATGGAGGATGTTCTGGCGCGATCGGCGGCCACCCGAAGCCATCATCATCTGCCATTCGGCCCCTACATCGCCCTGGCTGCGCTGCTGGTGACCTTGGGCCATGACCCGATTTTCCGATGGTGGCCCCAGGATTTGACCTGGAACGATTTTCGACTGCTCATTCAAATGCTGACAGGAGGCGTCGAGTAGCAATCATGGCCCCATCCCCCTTTCCTCATCCCGCGGGCGATCCACTCATGGCCCTGCCCGTCGTGACGGGCCACACGGGCGTGGTGGGCGTCATGGCCTGGCCGGTCAAACACTCTCTGTCCCCCCCCATGCACAACGCCGCCTATTGCGCCGGCGGCCTGGATCTGATTTATGTGCCTTTCCCCGTCCACCCCGACCGGGTGGGCCAGGCCTTGGTCGGCATGAGGGCCTTGGGAATGGTGGGGATGAATGTGACGATTCCACACAAACAGGCCGTCGCGCGCTATATGGATGAATTGACCGAGGAAGCCCGAGCCTGCGGCGCGGTCAATACGGTTCAACTGACAGACGACGGGCGCTTTATTGGACACAGCACAGATGGTTTCGGTTTTTTGAAAAGCCTGGAAATCGATGCGGACTTTACCCCAAAAGGCCGGCGCGCGGTGCTGGTGGGCACGGGCGGCGCCGGACGGGCCATGGCCGTGGCCTTGGCCCTCGACGGGGTATCCTCGCTGACGTTGATCAATCGAACCGAATCCAGGCGGGTGGACCTGTACCATGTCCTTCGAGACCTCCCAAACCGCCCGCCGGACCAGGAACTGAATCACGCCGATCCTGTGTCGGCCCAGGCGCGCGAGGCCTTGGACTCGGCCGATCTAATCGTCAACTCCACCTCACTGGGAATGAAATCCACGGATATGACACCGGTGGACACTCAACGGCTCCATGCGGGCCAATTTGTCTATGACACCATCTACACGCCCATGGAAACCCGACTGCTTGCCGAGGCCCGCAACCGCGGGTGCCGGACCCTGTCGGGCCTGGGCATGTTGGCCTACCAAGGCGCCCGGGCGGTGGAAATCTGGACGGGCCAATGGCCCGACGCGGACCTGATGAAGCGAGTCCTGGCCCGATTCCTGGGAGTGGATTATTAGCAGACCCGTCCACCGTTTTTCCCGATTCACTTGTTGCCTTTGCGGATTGTTCTCTCTAAGGTGTGCCTCTATGGCATAAGAGCAAAAGAAAAGAAACACTTTTTCACCAGTTTTGTCTCAGAATCGAAACGACAAGGAGGCTTCCATGCAAATAGCTCAAAACATCACTGAATTGATCGGCGCCACCCCGCTGGTCCGACTGAATCACGTGACCGACGGCTGCCAGGCGGAAGTGGTCGCCAAACTGGAATATATGAACCCCCTGTCGAGCGTCAAAGACCGGATCGCCGTCAACATGATCAACATGGCCGAAGCGCAGGGACAGGTCAAGGAAAGCACGACGATCATTGAGCCGACCAGTGGGAATACCGGAATCGCCCTGGCGATGGTGTGCGCCGCCCGGGGATACCGGCTGATTCTCGTCATGCCCTCCACCATGAGCTCGGAACGACGGCGTATCATGACCGTCCTCGGCGCGGAAGTCGTCCTGTCCGACGGCGCCTTGGGAATGAAAGGGGCCATTGCCCGGGCCCATGAATTGGCCGAGGATCTACCGGATCACTTCATCCCGAATCAGTTCGAGAATCCGGCCAATCCGCAGATACACGAAAAAACCACCGGCCCCGAAATCTGGAGCGATACGGACGGACAGGTGGACATGGTCGTGGCCGGGGTGGGCACCGGGGGAACCCTGACCGGCATCGCCCGCCATATCAAGCCGCTGAAACCCGATTTCAAGGCCGTGGCGGTGGAGCCGACGGAGTCACCGGTATTATCGGGGGGCGAACCCGGCCCGCACAGAATACAGGGAATCGGCGCCGGATTCGTTCCCGGAACCTGCGACCAAAGCCTCATCGATGAAGTGGTTCATGTCAACGCCGACGAGGCTGGAGAAATGGCCCGCCGCCTGGCCGCCGAAGAGGGCATCTTTGTCGGCATTTCGGCCGGCGCCAACGCCTTCGCGGCCATCCAGGTGGCGCTGCGACCCGAGAACGCAGGCAAACGCATCGTCACCATCATGTGCGACACCGGTGAAAGGTATTTGTCCACTTGGTTGTTCGACGCGCTGGATTAGCGCGCCACTGCGGGCTATCGCGTCGCCCCGAGGAGTCAGGAATGAGTCATTTTGTTACGGATTGGCAAAGCAAGCGGCTCGAAGAAGTTATCGAACGGCTGATTGGCACCTATCAGGACGATAAGGGCATCAATCATATCGACGGACTCAACCTGCCGCAGCGCGAGGCCGTCATCGGCATCATGGACGATCTGTTCCGGGTCATTTATCCCGGATATATCGGGATGGATACAGTGCACCGGGCCAATCAACGCTACTTCGTGGGCCAATTGATCTCCAGCATTGCCGAACGGTTGGAGGTTCAGTTGTTCAAGGCCCTGCGGTACGGTTGTCGGATGGAGGATTGCGACTCCCACGAATGCGCCCGGGGCGCCGCGTCCGCCACGGTTCGTTTTCTGGAGCGCCTGCCCGAATTACGTGAAATGCTCAAAGACGATATTGACGCCGCCTTTCAGGGCGATCCGGCGGCCATGAACATCGAGGAAATCTGCACCAGCTATCCCTTCCTCACCGTCATCACCACGCACCGGATCGCTCACGAATTGAAAAACATGAACGTGCCCCTTATCCCGCGGATGATGTCCGAGCGCGCCCACAGCCTGACTGGAGTGGATATTCACCCCGGCGCCCGAATCGGCAGCCATTTCTTCATCGATCACGGAACAGGCGTCGTCATCGGCGAAACGACCGAAATCAGCCACAATGTCAAAATCTACCAGGGTGTCACACTGGGCGCCCTGTCCTTCAAGAAGGATGAGGACGGCGCGATCGTCAAAGGCGGCAAACGCCATCCGACCATCGAGTCAAACGTGACCATTTACGCCGGCGCCACCATCCTGGGCGGCAATACCGTCATCGGCGAAGGAGCAACCATTGGCGGCAACACCTGGATAACCGCCTCCGTTCCCCCCGGCGCCCTCGTGGTAATTGATCAGGAAGGTCGGCAAACGGTCAAAACCAAAACACCGCGGATTTGAACGGTTCGAACCGGGAGCCATTGGATTCCTGCGCGCTGGAGCGCCGATTCGATGGCTCCCCCACCCTTCCCAAAGTCCTGTTTTTTTTCAGGCATCCAGAAGAGATCAAACCACCCAACGCCTCAACGCAACGGTCGGAAATGGAGCCCTTCCTTAAATTTCCTTTAACTTTTTCCATTGTGGGCCTTATGCTTTACCCATTAACAGCCGATAGAACTATAAGACGATTATTTCAGTCCTTGCGGTTATCTGTTGATATCGTGTGTGAAACCGGCTGTTTCGCGCTCAGGATCCGATATAAAGGCCAAGCGTCCGATGGTGGGATTACCCAAATCACGATTTAGTGAAGATGTGCTGCCCCTCGGTGATATGAGACAGTCCCGGCGGCGCCTGATCTTAATTGTGGACGATCTGGATACGAATCGCCAGTTGCTTCAGGAACTCGTGGACGTGCTCGGTCATCAGTCTATTACGGCCGACAACGGCATCCAAGCCTTGGAACAGATCAGCCGGCACGATGTTGATTTGGTCCTTTTGGATCTCAACATGCCCGAAATGGACGGATTCGCCGTTTTGGAACGCATGTCGGAAGACGAATCGCTGCGCCGGATCCCGGTCGTGGTCATTTCCGGCATGGCCGACATGAAAAGCACCCTCCGAAGCATTGAACTGGGCGCGGACGACTACCTGCCCAAGCCTTTCAACGCCACCCTGCTGGCCACGCGCATCGACGCCTGTCTGGAAAAGAAACGCTGGCGCGATGAAGCGCTCCGATACCGGCAAATGATTGAACAGCAGAACATCTATCTGAAAGAACGCGTGCGCATTCAGGTTGAATTGATCCGACAGCAAACCGCCGAACTGACCAAGGCGCAGATTGAAACCATTTTCGCTCTGTCCAAACTGTCCGAATCACGGGATCCGGAAACAGGAAATCACCTGAACCGTATGCGGGAGTATTGCCGCGCCCTGGCCGAACAAATGGCGCGCGATTCGCCCTACAAGAACATGCTGGATGCGGATTTCGCCGCGAATATGTACGCGTCCAGCCCTCTCCACGACATTGGAAAAGTCGGCATCCCGGACACGATCCTAAAAAAACCGGGCAGACTGACTCCGGAAGAGTGGGCGATCATGCAACAGCACACCATCATCGGCGCCGAGACCTTGCGGGCGGTGAATGAAAACCACCCCGGCAACGCCTTTGTGTTCATGGGTATTGAGGTGGCCATGTATCATCATGAATGCTGGAATGGCGCCGGCTATCCGTATGGCCTGGCCGGGACGGACATCCCCTTGCCGGCAAGGATTCTTTCCCTGGCCGACACCTATGACGCCCTGACGTCCAAACGTTGCTACAAAGACGCGTTTTCCCACGAAAAATCGCGGAACATCATTCTCGAGAACGAGGGGGCCCAGTTCGATCCCGAAGTTGTCCGGGCCTTTCTCGAGCGGGAAGAGGAATTTCAAAGCATTCGCGAACGACTGAGCATGGATTGAGGCCATCCGGCGCGTCAGCGCCGTCGCGCCCCTATTCCATCAACCCCGGCAGGAACAGGGCGATGGAGGGGAAAGCCGTCAGGATAACAGCCGCCACGATGAGAGCAAACAGAAAGGGCAACGCGCCCTTGAAAATGGTCTGAAGCGGCACATCCCGATCCACTCCGTGGACAATGTAAACACAGATCCCCACCGGCGGCGAAATCACCCCCATCTGTGTGACGACCACAATCATGACGCCAAACCAAATCAGGTCATACCCCAGACCTTCCACAACCGGTTGAAAGACAGGGATCGTCAAAAGCACCAGTCCCAGGGCATCCACAAAACACCCGGCCACCAAATAAAAGAGCACCAGACAGGCGATAATAATGGAACTCGGCATCGTCAGGCCCGTCAGCCAGTTGGCCAGATCCATTGGAATTTGAGTGATGGCCAGAAAACGACCAAAGATCAACGCCCCGGTGACAATAATCATCACCATACATGAAGTCCGGATGGTCTCAAACAGGGACATGCGCAGCAGATGAAGGGTCATCTGGCCTTCGACCAGGGCAATGACAATACTTCCGGCCGCGCCCACGGCGGCCGCTTCGGTCGGCGTGAAGAACCCTAAAAACATGCCACCGATAACGACAATGAACAGGATCAGCGTCTCAATGATGCCGCTCAGGGCCTTCCACTTCTCGTTCCACGTGGTGGCTTTGCCCACCGGGCCCAATTCGGGCCGCCGGACGCAGGCGATGTATATGACGAGGCAAAACAGAATCGAGATCAGGATTCCCGGGACGATGCCGGCCAGAAAAAGCTTGCCCACTGATTGCTCCGTCATGATGGCATACACAATAAAGACCACGCTGGGCGGAATCAACATCCCCAGGCTGCCGCCGGCCGCCACGGCGCCCGCGCCCAATTCCATGGAATAGTGATATCGGCGCATGGCCGGCAACGCCACGGCCGACATGGTCGCCGCCGTGGCCGGTCCTGATCCACAGATGGCGCCGAAGCCCGCGCAGGCGCCGATCGTCGCCATGGCCAGTCCGCCGGGCAAATGCCCCAGCCAGACGTAGGCCGTATGAAACAACCGATTGCTGATCCCGGCGTGAAAAGCCACCTGACCCATGAGGATGAACAAGGGAATCACGGTCAAACTGTGAGAAGTGAATGTTTCGAAGAACTCCGCCGCCGCCATGCTCAATCCGGCATGGGGCCCCACCAGAACCGAAAAGCCCACCACGCCGGTAATCGCCATGGCGAACGCCACCGGCATTCCGCTGACAAGCAGCGCAACCAGGCCAACACAGCCGAAAACACCAATACTCGTTGCCGTCATGAGCGAACGATCTTCCTTCCCGGATGGGTCATGTGTTGCAGGAGGACGAGAGCGGATAAAAAACACGCCAAGGCGATCACCCAGGATAACCAGAAAATCGGCAGCTGCAGGGTGGACGTTACGACATTATTTTGCATCTGTCGCCAGCCAAAGTGAAGACACTGCCAGGTCAAAGCGCCGAGCAGAACAACCCCCAACAGACACATGAGTCCATGGATCAGGCGCTGAACCCGATAGGGCAACTGAAGGATAAAATATTCAATGGACACATGCCCTTTGATGGCCGTCGTGTAGGGCAAAGAACAGGCCAGCGTCAGGGCGCCCAGGATCTTGATCAGATCCAAGGCGCCCGTCATGGGGAAACCCGCCATCCGCAGGGCGATATCGAGACAGGATACACCCATCATCCCCAGCAGGGACAGGCCGGCGACCACCGCCGTGGCCAGGACCATGCGACGGAGAACACCGGAATAAATATGATTGAGATGTGACGCGACGGCCACAGACGCCTCCCGGCAACTTACTTGGCGATTTCCGCCTGAATGTCGGCGACCAGTTCTTTCCCTGGCAGCCCCTTTTCTTCACAGGCCTTGACAAAATCATCGATCACGGGCTGAACTTTTTCTTTCCAGACTGCCTGATTCGCTTCGGGAATGGTGAGGGTTGGATGTCCCAGACCTTTCACATACTCGCGAGCCGAGGCGTCGGCTTCGTCCCAGGCCTCGCCGTGACGGACGGCAAATTCGGCGCTGGTTTCTGTGACGATTTCCTGAATGTCCGCGGGCAGCGATTCCCATTTGTCTTTGTTCATGACCACAAACATGGACGTCGTATAGCCGATCATGGTCGTATCGGTGACGGATTGGATCACCTCGCCCTGCTTCCACCCCTGAAGGGTTTCAAAGGGACAGAAGGTGGCTTCCGCGACGCCTTTCTGAAGGGCCTCATAGGTTTCCGGCTGACTCATGCCCACCGGCGAGCCACCCAGGCTGGAAACGATTTTGGAGGACAAACCCGTGGCGCGCACTTTCAAGCCCTGCATATCCTCCAGCGAAGCGACCGGCTTGACGGAAGCCAGAATTCCCGGACCGTGGGCATGAATATAAAGCACGTGGGTGTCCTGAAGTTCTTTGGGATTGTATTTGGCGACCATGGCGTTGGCGATCCGGGTAGCGGTTTGACCATCCGGATAGCCCAGGGGCAGGTCCAATCCTTCCAGGAAGGGGAAGCGTCCCCGGGTATAGGCGAAACAGCTCATGCCAATATCCGAAACGCCATTGACCACTCCCTCATAAACCTGCGGGGCCTTGCTCAATGTGCCACCAGCGAAAACGCTGATGTTGACCCGGCCGTTTGTCCGTTCGCCAATGGCCTCAGCCCATTCCGCGGCCCGCTTGGCCTGGATGTGGGTGGGCGGGAAGAAAACACTGTACGACAGTTCAATGACATCCTGTCCGGCGCCATCGTCCGCCTTCTGGTCACACCCCGTCCAGGCCGCCAGGGCGATCACTGGCAGAAGCAGCCCAATCCAAACTCTTTTTCTCCAATTGATGCGCATCATTCATCTCCCGGCGAATCCTGTCGATTCGCAAATGATATCAGCAAGCCGCTCCAAAGGCGGCAAAGGCAATCCCGGCGCGATGGTGGTCCCACCGATGGGCAACCCATAAGGCCACCGGCGCCAAACCAAACGACAACCCATGCGAAGGGGCAGTTTAGGAGCGAAAATGATTGGGATTCAATGGGAAAAGGATCCGGGAACAATGGAATTCTCCCAGCCTATTCCTCCCGGCGGGCGGGCGATTCAATCTTGACGCGCTTGGCGACCGAGTAGTGCGAATCGCCGGGACGCATGTTGACCAGCATCTCACCAAAGAGCCCCACGGCGAACAGCTGAAATCCGATGACGATTCCGAAATTGGCCAGAAAGAATTGGGGCTTGTTGGTCAAATAGAAACTCGGATCAATCAGCTTATTGATGATCAGGGCCAGGTCAATCCCCAAACCAATCGTCAGGGCCAGAAATCCAAAGGTTCCGAAGAAATGAAGGGGACGACGGTTGTATCGCGACAAAAAGGTGATGGTGATAAAATCCAGCAGCCCCCGGATCATGCGCCCGGCGCCGTACTTGGAACGGCCATGCAGGCGTGGGCGATGGTTGACGCCGATTTCACCAATGACGAAACCGCGACTGTCCACAAGGACGGGGATAAACCGGTGGAGCTCGCCGTACAGGTGTAGTTCCCGAACGGCTTCGGCACGATAGGCTTTCAGACCGCAATTGAAGTCGTGGAGTTGCACGCCGGACATGGACCGTGTCACAAAATTGAAGAGCCGCGAAGGCGCCGTCTTTCCAATCGGATCCTGCCGGTCCACCTTCCAGCCGGAGACC
Source organism: Candidatus Sumerlaeota bacterium (assembly GCA_017161665.1). Taxonomy (GTDB): domain Bacteria; phylum Sumerlaeota; class Sumerlaeia; order JADFCT01; family JADFCT01; genus JADFCT01. The sequence goes on along the minus strand of JADFCT010000016.1, from coordinate 7,345 downwards.
ATATCATAGCCTTCATCCATTTTGGCGATCAGGCGGGCGACTTCATTGGGGTCATCTTGAAGATCGCCATCCATGGTGACAACAAATTGTCCCCGCGCATGGCGAAAGCCAGCGTCCAGAGCAGCGGATTTCCCGAAGTTTCGACGAAAAAAGATGGCTTTGACAATCGAGTGTTCCGCACACAGCCCCTCAATCACCTCGCGCGTTCCGTCCCGGCTGCCATCATCGATAAACAGGATCTCAAGAATGCGATGGGCCGATGAACACTGATTGATTTCCTCAACGAGCAACGAGACGTTCTCGTGTTCATTATAGACGGGAACAACAATGGAAATGTCGCGAATGGTTTGAGTCATGATTCCTTCCGTCAAGAGGCGACAGCCTCAATCAATAGCGATTAACCTCAAAAGGTCAAAGTGTGAGGCGCCCGCGGGATGGGGTCAACGCTTTTCCCGCCCACGGCCTCTCCGCACCCTCTCACGCAAGAACCCATTCTTTCAACCTAAATGCGGCTTTTGAGCGTTGATGGAGAGGCCTAACGCTTGTGTTCTCAGGCGTTGAGATAAAAACGTAGGCTCACCCGTCAGGTGAGTTGAGGCTTTTTCGCAAAGCATCAGAATACAATGGTTTGCGTCTATTCACTACGAGCAACTGCCGTTTTTAGGTTCAAAGCAAAGGGGCGTTTTCTCGGAAGCGCGAACCCTCAGACAATCCCACGTCCCTGCGCGGTGGGCAGTTGGATTCTCAGCATCAGTCCCCGCTCTTCGGGCGGGGCTTCGGCCGTCAGGCGACCGTTCTGTTCCTCGATGATTCGACGAGCCAGCGCCAAGGCCAACCCGGCGCCCCCACGGCTGTGCGCGGCAAAAGGCTCCAAGGCGTGTTCACGCTCTTCACTGGTCATGGAAGGGCCATTGTCGGTAACAATCAGATCGACGGCGCTTGTTTTCGAAGCGCTCCGGCGGGCGTTGACGGTGACGAGCCCCCCCGGACCGGCGGCATTGCGCGCATTGACCAGAATATTAATCAAGGCGCGCCGCAGAGAAGAAGGCTCCCCCCGCATATCAGGCAGATTATCGGCGAAATGCATCTCAACCGACGCATGGGTTTCGGACGAACCGAAGACAAACGCAACCGCCTCGCGACAGAAATCCGCAGGCGGTATGGCACTGGGATTCAAATCCGAACTCGGCTGAGTATAGGATGTCAATTCGTCAATGATTTTGCGACACCGGTGGGCCTGGTCCCGCACCTCCATCAGGCCCGTCCTGAGTTTTTCATTCTCCGGCGCTGAGCGCATCAGGAACTCGGCGTGGGCGGAGATAATGGCCACAGGATTATTGATTTCGTGGGCCATGAGTGAAGCCATCTGCCCAAGATCGGCGAGCTGCTGGGTTTTTATCAGCCGTTCGCGAACCTGGATCAGTCGATTGCGCTGTTGATCAATCAACCCGATGAGGAACCACGACATCAGTATGATCAACCACAAGAGGGCGAGTTTAAATTGAAACGCGCCGCTCCAGAAAAAATCGAAAGACATTTCGGCCAAACGGTAGGAAACCAGAAAAAACACAACCAGCAGGATATTAATCGTCAGATTGGAATACCGACTCATGGACAGGGTATAGCCCCGCAGAACGAGGATAAAGTAGAAGTAAAAGAAATCGCTGATCGCTTGCTCCCCCGCCAGGTTCAACCGTTGCTGATCCAGATAGACCAGCAATGTCACATAAACGACATCAATAAAAAATGAACCGGTGGAAAAACAACGGGCCTCTTTGGGGATAATTCGGCCCATGCAAAGCAGATAGGTGGCGCCACAGAGGACAAAAAAGTAACCACTGAAAAGACTGAAGGGATACAATGAGGGCGTCAGCCAGCGCGTGCGCCAAAGCCAAAAGACCACCGTGACGACGAACAAGCCCCATTTGAAGGGCAAAATGGCTTTGCGCTCATTCTGGAGCAGCCATCGGCTCAGGTCCGCGTCAATGTCGGATTGGAAGATCATGAAACCGGCGTGTCGGATTGAGATGTCAAGTCCTCATGCTCTATCATGCGGGCCTCCGGCGGGCGCATGGCGTCGATGATTTTTTCGAGTTTCTCAATGCACGGCGTGCGCTCCGGCTCGTCGGCCCGCAGGCGTTCGGCCATCGCCTCCAGCGACTCACGCGTCACGCGCAAGGTGGTGATCTCATTCCGGCGCTTGCGTCGCAGACGGTCCAACTCGATCTGAAGCAACCGCGTCCGATCGGCGCTCTTGAGAACCAGATATTCCACCCCCATGGCCACAACAAACAGGAACGCGACGGGCTGAAACAACATCGAAGCGCCTTGCTTGATGTATCCGATCACTTGCGGACCAAAACCGGCGGAAAACATGATAATGATCATCAGGAGACTCGACGCCAAAATGATGGCAATCCATCGCCCCATGGAACTTGCGCCCTGAGACTTCGGACGCACGGGTGTCCCGGTGGCGGATGCATGGATCAAATCATCCTGCGCCAATGGTTCAGTCATGGTTCCGTCAATCCTTGCCGATAAAGGGATGGGGCCGAATCGCTTGATCCAACACGATCATCATAGACCCGAGGCTCGGCCGTTTGTCAAATGCTCTGACCGGCCTTTTTGATCGACGCCCCGGGGCGTATGCAGGAACGCCGGCCCCAGTCAATACTGTCGACTCGCTATGTAGTCGGCCAGTCGCTCCAGATGCGAGCGCGCCTCGCTTTGGGGCAGACGCGCCAGGGCCTGAAGCGCCCGTTCGGTGTATTCGGCCGCCATCTGCTGAGTCTTCTCGATCCCCCCCCAGCGCTTGATCCGACCCAGAACACCGTCCAAATCCGTTCCGTCTCCGCCCAGACTGCGCAACAGGTACTCGCGATCCGCCGCATCGGCCTGCTCGACGGCGTGAATCAGCGGCAGGGTCTGCTTGCCGTTTCGAATGTCAGAACCGACCGCTTTGCCCCACTTCTCGCCTTTGGCCGTATAGTCGAGTAAATCATCCGTCAATTGAAAAGCGATTCCAAAAGCCAATCCGAAATCCCGCAGGGCTTCGACAGAAGCCTCATCCCCGTCAGCCATGATGGCGCCAATTTCAGCGCACGTGGAAAACAGCTCAGCCGTCTTGGCTCGAATGATGATCAGATAGTCGGCAACGGTCAACAGACCGTCCCGCTTCTCGATTTGAAAAATCTCGCCCTCACACATCCGGCAGATCGCGCCGCTCAGAGAGCAAGTGGCCGCCATGCCAGCATGGCGCTGAATGGTCACATAGGCCGCGGAAAACAAATAATCCGCCATGAGAATCGCCACATCGGCGCCCCACTTCGCATTGACGGACGGCTTTCCGCGCCGGGTGTCCGCTTTATCGATCACATCATCATGAAGGAGCGTGGCCATGTGGACCAGCTCGATGCCCGCCGCCACCGAAACATGACGGTCCATCAACGACTCGGCAGCCAGACATTTTGCCGCAAACAGTGTCAGGATAGGCCGCAGGCGTTTGCCCTTCAACTCCGCCAGATACCGCCCCACTTCCGCCATCAACATATCGTCAAACTGAAGCGACTCCGTCAAGGAGCGCTCCACATCGATCAATTCATTTTTCAAGAACTCCAGCGACTTATTCAATTCGTCTCACACCTCGCCGGAAAGAATCATTTGCGTAAAACCCCAGATTGCGCATGGAGACAGTGGATTGTCAAGCCAGTTACGGACCAAAGGCGGGCCGAACCGGGCAGGGACGCCAATATATTCGAGTGGCTCAATAAGTTCGCGTAATAGGAGTATGTTTAAAACGACAAACGGAACAGGCTGAACAGGTCGGCTCATAAAGAAATACAGAGTGGGAAACGGTGGATTTTAAAACGGGACAAATAAAGGGGAAAGATTCGCTTGCGCCTCCCCCCCCTTTTCATATTAGTTTTGTCTAACAGTGTGAGTTATGGCGCGATTCTGAAAGGATTTTTGAAATGGCCGGATCAAAAAACAGCAAAAAGATTCCCCTCACAGAGAGCATGGAAGATTATCTCGAGGAAATCTATGAGCAGACCAATACCCGGAAGGTCGCCCGAGTCCGAGACATCGCCAACTCCCTGGGGGTCAGTATGTCGTCGGTAACCGGCGCCCTCAAAAAACTGGCCAACAAGAATCTCGTCAATTATGACAAGTATCAATATATTACATTGACTGAAGAAGGGGCGCACGTGGCCGCTGAGATCAAAGGCCGGCACCGCATTCTGACTCAATTCCTCGAAGAAGCGCTGGGCGTGGAACCCCGACGGGCCGAAATCAACGCCTGCCGCATGGAACATGCCATGGATAGTGACGTCATCAGCCGTTTTTTGGCCGTCCTCGAATATATCAAAACGAATCCCGACTCCGGTTCCGACTGGATACAAAACTTCCAGCAATACTACAAGAGCAAACTGTCCGACAAGCCCGCGAAACACGCCCCCACGGAGCAGGACCTTCAGGACATCAAGGCGGGACAAAAAGTCTCCATCACACGAATTGACAAAGTCGAAGCCGATGACTCACGGATCGCGCGGTTGGGCCTGTTGCCCGGAGCGGCCATTTTTGTAAAAGCGAACAACGCCAACGACGGACAAATCACCATTGAGTTCGACGGCGCCACAATTGATCTGAAAAGTGAAGAGAGCGAAGCCATTCACGTCCGAGTGAACGGCGCCTGACCCCGCGCCGGTCATCGGACAACGAGACCAAACGAGTCCAGCGGCGCAGCCCCTTGCGTCCTAATCCAGGTCGATATCCTTCACGGCCCGCCCCGTATCGCCTTCTTCCTGAATCCGCTTGGTACTTTCTTTAAACAACGCGTCCAACCGTTCGAACTTGTTGCGCTCCTGTTCGCGGGCTTTTTCATATTTTTCCAATACAACATCCCCGCGGGATTTGACTTTGCGCACCAGCGCATCGAAACGGTCCTCCCCTTTCAGGGATTCCGCCTCCGGACGGCGTGTTTCCACCACCTTGCCCGTCGAGCGACTGACATACAAAATCAAATCACATTCCGGACACCGTACTTGTAGCAACTCGCCCATCGTATAGAACCTCCACCAACCGTTCCTGTCGTTCAGGGATTATCGTGCGCGCCGTCGACTGCGCCGCGAGCGATCCGGCTCTTCCGCGACCGCTTCGCCTTCAGATCGTTCCGGGATCGACTCTTCCGGCTCGGGCGGTTCCATCATGGGTCGCTTCGACAACCAAACCCACCCGACAACGCCCAAAGCGATGGACAGGATTGACAGCCATTGCGAGGTGGCAAGCCCCAGGTAAATCCCACGATCCGCATCACCTCGCAGAAACTCGACATTAAAACGCATCACGCCATACGCAATCAGATAAGCCAGAAAGATCTGCCCGTCGAAGCGGCGACGGCGCCACAGCCACCACAAAAAACCAAAAATGACCAGATTGGCCAGCGACTCATAGATCTGTGTCGGCCAGACGGCCAAGGACTCCACAGCGTCGGAAGGCAACAGGCCGTGCTCAATGTGATCATATAACGCCGGAGGCGTCATGGCCTCGTCGCCATCCATAAAAAGGCCGAAGGTCACGCCCCAGCCCCGCCAGGACTCCGGACACACCCCACCATAACAACAACCGGCCGTCAGGCAGCCCAATCGCCCCAGCGCATGTCCCAGAACCAGTGACGGCGCCACCACATCCCCCACGCGAAAAAAACGTTCCCGACGGCGCCGGATCACGTACAGCGAAACGACCAGGGCCAGGCTCAGCCCCCCCATAAAGGAAAAACCGGCGCGGCTGAACGCCATGGCCTGCCAATCTTCAAAAAATTCCTCCAGATGGGTCAAAATAAAGGTAATCCGCCCGCCCAGAAATCCGGCCAACGTGCCAAAAAAGGCCACGTCCATCACGACGTCTTCGCTCATGCGGACCTGACGGGCGCGCCAGATCGCCAGGGCGACCCCCAGCAACAGCCCCAATGCCGTCAGAATGCCATAAGGGCTGATGGCAATCCCCCCGATATGAAATAGAACAGGATACATGGAACGATCTTTCAACAATATGAATAGGACCGTCAACGGACGGTCGGCGGCCAACGCGCCGGCGAGTCACTTGCGCGACAGAGAGCCCGCCAGCCCTTGAGACGGCCTTGTCGGAGCGGCTGTCTTTCAAACGGTGGTCAATCCCCCGTGACGATTCCATTTCCGGCCATCCACCCGGGCACAATTGTTGCACAACAGCGTATCAACGGCCAGCACCTCGGTGGTTCGTTCCTCTTCCCGAATGACGATCGCATCGCCTTTGTTCAAGCGATACTGAATGGGCGAATTGTCAGCGGTCAATACAGCCGGCCCGCGCAGTATCTTGACCTGCACCACGTCCGCGTCGCTGAGAACGATATGATCAATGGGCTCGGTGGAATTATTGAACGCCAAGCCGATCCCGGTACGAATGACACTGCTGGTGATGCTGCGATAATAAGCGCTGGAGCCAAAGGGCGTGGCCACAACCAGGCCGTCACCGACGATTTCTTCGGAATAACATTCGTCATTGATTCGCACCGCATACCGAACCGCTGACACAGGGAGGATATTGCGCAGCATCACATCATTGATCCCCGTCAGAAGGCCCTCACGACACTCGGCCCGCAGTCGAACCAGCTTGGTGGACTTCAATCGTCCCGCCGCCAAATCCCGCAGCACTTTGAGCGTCTCATGGCGTTCACATTTCCGGCAAACGCCATCCAGCCGAAGAGCCAGTTTCGGCAAATCCGGATAGTCCCGGGCCGCCCCCAGCAACGTCCCGTCACCACCGTGACAGACAATCACATTGGGATTTGAGTCAACCTCTTCCAGGCCCGCTTCCTGCGCCAAAGGGCGCAATGTATCCAATTGACGACCAACGAGTTGAATGCGCATCACTATCAAAGGACTCCCATAGATAAAAGCATGGTCCCGATGGTGAAAGGTCCCGGCGGCTCAATGCAACCGCAAATGCGCGATGCGCATCGTTCCCCTTTATTCACAACTTTCAATAATCAGCCGCCCATCGCTCACCGAGGTCTTATCACCCTTGAGCCGCAGGCGGGCGCCGGGAGCCATCCAGACCCGCCCTTCAATCAACGGCCCGCCTTCCAAGACGATCGAATCAGGCAACCGCTTGGATCCCCGCCGTTTCGTCTCCATTCGCCGTATCCCTCCGCGACAGGTGGGACGCAACGTCTCTCCCCCGTCCTCCCATGTGGCGCCGGCCATGAACTCGCCCCGAATGCCGAAAGAACCGTATAGCATTTTCACGTCGGCCTTCTTGGACTCATCCAAACCGACTGCCAACAGAGAGGGTTCCTCTCCTTCGCGGC
>JADFCT010000171.1 GCA_017161665.1 Candidatus Sumerlaeota bacterium | reverse complement strand
CCCACTGTTCGATAAATTACCGCTGTAGGGGCCCAATATCTGAACGGCTGGATCCGTGATTCCGTACAGGGTTTTGAAAGCGGTGAGTTGCGCCGTGTCCGTCGTGTAGAAGTTGACGACCAGAGCCACGCCGCCCGCCGGGATGATTGTGTTGGCCGGGAAATCATAGTCCACACCGCCATTCAGGCGCCATGGGCCCGCCTCTGTCCACAAGCTGATCGGCATGGCTGTGGGATTGACCAATTCGATGTATTCGTCCGACGTGTTGTCTTCAGGGTTTGAGACGGACGGCACGGGATGATACATCACTTCGTTGAGGGTCAGGTCCAGGTTCCAGGCGGCGTTCGCTGTGTCACGTGTGCGGGGGGCCTGTCCCCAATAGCCGATTCCGTCGGGGTAGCGGGACAGGGAAACGCCGTTTTCCTGTCCTCTTAACTCAACGGCGTCCACGATGCGATCCTGCGCATCGCCCACAATGCGGGTCAGGAAAATGGACTCGCCATCCTTGGAAATCCCAAAGCCCGTCGTGATGGGCGAATGGAAATCATTCATTTCGTCAAAAGAAAGCCAGGATTTCCCAGCGATGTTCGTTCCAACAGGAATGGCCCATTTTTGAAGGTTGGCAATATCATCCGACAAGTAATAGCCCGACAAGGCGACGCTATTGGCCGACCCATTGTATAGTTCGATCCAGTCATTCGAGTCATAGACGGGATCGACGGGATCGACGACATCCGTATGGGCGGTGATCTCGTTGAGAAGCACATCTATCGGCGGCTCGGGATCAGCCTGACCGGGCGATCCGTCCATATAAGCGCTGGCCCGCCAGTTACCGGGATATCCGGACCATCCCCGCGGTTGGCTTTCTTTGTTGAGTGGCACAAGGGAATGTCCACCGCCATCCGCCGCCAGCGGCCAGCCGCGCGCATCGTCGTATTCAAAGGTCAGAATCTCCACGCCACCCACGGCGGCGCTGCGCAACTCCACCGTCTCGCCCCCATTCGATAAGGCGCCGTCGAAGGGGCCGAGCACCGTCACGTCCAGTCCAAGGCCGTAATAGGTTTTGAAGGTCGCCAGGCTCATGCTTCGCGTCACAACCAGGTATCCGCCGGGGGGGATGACCGTATCGGGCGGGAAGGTGTAAAAGATCCCCTCGGTAAATGTTTCGCCGTTCAGCGTCACGGGTGTGTCGAGGCTCGTGTTGTACAATTCGATGAATTCATAAGCGTCGCCAGCCGGCGGATTATACATGACTTCTGAGATCGTCAGGGATGGCTTGGCGAACTGCAGCGTCGTCACAATGGGCGCCGTGAGAGCATTTCCGAACTGATCGGCGATGCCGCTGATGGTCAGTGTGTATTCCACCTCCGGCGTCAGGGGCGCGGGGAAACGGAGCTCAACCTTCAATGGAGACGTCCGTTCGGCTTCTGTGGGGGATCCAACGGCATTATTCATCGAGTAGTTTGTCGGCGTTTCGACCGAAGGTGTGTTCAGCAGATCATCAAAGACCAACACAATGCGGTCCGATCGGGAGAACCAGGCGTCAATCAGTCCGGGCGGCGTGGAGTCCGCGCCGGCGCCGACATCGACGCCGTCGTTTTCGGCGCCCGGCGTTCCATGATTGTTTTCCGTCCCATAAAAGGAGACCTGGTCGATCCAATAAGCGGTGGGGCCGTTATAGTAGTTTTCCGCCATGCCCATGGCCTGGCCGGTGTCTGGCGTTTTGTTGATGACCGTCATTACGGTCAGGGGCTGAGTCGTGAAATCGCCGTAAGCGACAGAGTGGACCATGTGATCCATCTGCATCAGGAAAATTTCGTCGGCCGAATTGCCGAGGGTCAGGTCGGCGCCATACGCATAGTCCACCGGCGCGCCGCCGTTGAGCAATGTATCCGTCGAAGCGCCGAGGACCGCATAACCTCGGGCCGGAACCATCAGGCCGTCCGGGGCCTGAATGGTGTGTGAGTCGCCGTCGTTATCCTGGATGGTCCATCCATGTAGATTGATGGCTTCGTCGGTGGTGTTGAAGACCTCGATCCATTCCTTGTTGAGATCATCGCCTTCCGCATTGGCCAAGAACTCAGAGATGATCAGATCGTTCGGCGCGCTTTCGATGAGGAAAAGCCCGGGCGTATAGGCGCTCCATTCGTTCAAGTGATAGGCGCGCGAGAAGACATCGGCTGTTTCGTTTAAGGTAATGGGGGCCGTGTACTGGGTGGCGCCGGGATGCAACGGCGGCCCGGTCTGTCCGCCAACCAGGACTTTGGAGACCAGCCGAAGATTCCCCAGCAGATCACTGCTGCCGATGCCATAGTTCAGCAATTGAATGGCAATCACATTATTTCCGGCCTGAAGAGAACTTGTGTAATCTGTCAGGCTATAGGAACTCCAGAGCGTCGCGTTGTTTTCGGCCACAGCGCTGTTCGCCTGCGAATCCCAGGCGAGCGTATTCGGGGTGCTGTTGACATTCGCTACACGCGTTCCATTGAGAAAGACCACCATGGCGTCGTCACATTGCGCATACAGCATCAACTCGGCCGTATTCGCCACCTGATCGGCGGTCAGCGTGAAAGGGATGCGGATATAACAGGATGTCTGTTTGTTGTACATTTCCGCTTCCACATCAATGTCGAAATATGGGTCAAAATCATTCGTTGTGCTTCTCTCATACCCCACACCGCCCGTCCCCTGCGTCCAGGCCGCGTCATCAAAAGCAGTCGCGGTCCAGGTCAGTCCCAGCGTGCTGCCACCGTTGGCCGCCGTGGGGACAAAGACCCGCTTGGCTGCATTGGACTCAATCCAAACATGATCTTCATATTGTGTTTGAATGGATTCGCCCGTCGAGGGTTCCCGTCCGTTGAGTGTATAGTAGATGTCCGCGTCGTTCGGGTGAGTCATGGTCAGGACCGCGCCTTTGGGAACGACGGCGGCCCGTGTTGCCACGCCATTGATCAAAAGGGTGGGGAAGACCGCGTTCGGATACCAGCTATGTCCCTTGAACTGATTCAGGACGGTCGTGGTCCGGTTGGGGAACCAGCTGTTGAAGATACCGTTGATGGCGGCTGTCCAATCGTTCTTGGTGAAAGGCGTGCTGCGCTTTGAGTCGCCCCAGCGGGCTGATTCGGCGATAATGGCCTGACTGATTTCATCGGTCCGCTTACGGAGGCGGGCCGAGGCCACAGCGGGCGTCAGCGCGCCGTTTTCGAAAAGATGCAGGCGCACACGATCGGCGAACAGCATTCGGTATTCCGGATTCTTGATCAGTTCCTGATGCAGAGTCTGAGGGTTAAAGTATTGCTGCGCATAGCAATCCCAGGGGCCGGTTCGGTCTTCGGCCTGAGCGACGAAGCGCATGGTGTGCTCCGAGTCATGGGTAAGGAACACCCAACCTTTGTCGGCACGGGTCCGGTTCCAAATGGCGAATACATTATTGCATTGTGTATTGCCCAGAAAATTTGAAATGGGCGAGTCATAGTTGCCCGTGTAATAAATGATCAGCATGTAGTCGATCAGAGGAATGGGATCGACATAGACGGGATAGGCCGGGTTGCGTGTTCCGTCCGGATTCAGGCCCAGCACGCGATAATACGCTTCTTTCGTTTCAAAGCCGGCGAGTGTCAAGCTGTGCAATTGGAAGTAGTCATCCGTGAAGCCGTCTGTCGCTTCGATATAATGGGCATTGGACTCCGTCTTGCACACGTCGTAGTCTTCTTGTTCGCCGCCGAAATACGTTTGGCCATAGCGGGCTTCCGGTCGTTCCTCTGTTTCATAAATGCCCCAATAGTGCCCATTGACATAGAGATGGTACTTCCGCCCCCGTGTATAGGGATGCCCCATATCGCCCTGGCTGTCGCGCGAAAAAATGTCGCGGGTCATCGTGTTGAGATTACTGTTGTCAAAACTCCAGGAATAGTTCTGGCTGGTTCGCAAGTCGATTTTCTTGAATCGCTCCGCGCCCTTGTCCCCGAAGAGGGGATGTTCCAGCCAGCTGTCGCCATACTGACTGCGGAAAAACATGCGGAACGCGTGTTTGGGATTCGAGGGGCTGCGACTGTAGCCGCCGCGAATGCGCAGACCGCAATTAATCTGCAAGTCGGCCTGTTCGCCGTCGGGATAGAGGATTTCCATCGACGTCGGCCGTTCCCAGGCATATCCTTTGTTATAGGGGTTTACATAGATGCCGGTGCTGGGGCTGAAGAGGTTTTCCAGATTGGTCGTAAGCGAAATGGATGGGATCTGCAATAACGCCTCATCCATCTGGGGGCCCCACGTGGTATTGTTGACGATGTCCGGATCCATGCCGTAGTTTAGGATCTGGCCGTTGACGCTTCCCGTTGGCCAGCCCGGTCCCGGCGCCTGGCCGCTGGGCGACTGTGTGACCACATCGGCGATGAAGAGGTACGTATGCGTATCGGTATCGGACGGCAGCCACCCGGTTCGGAAGGCGGCCGCGCGGAGCGTGGTCGTCTTGGAAATCCGAATCGGTCCCGTGTAGTCGATGCCGTTCTGATCCGTCGGTTCTGAGCCGTCCAGCGTATAGCGAATTTGCGAGTTTTCTGTTTTGCAGGTGATGTCCACATCAAAGGCCGTCGAGTAAAAACCTCGATCCACGCTGAACTTGGTGTCGCCCACCTGATCGATGGCGCCCAGGACGTTCATCTCGCCGGGCGTCGCGTTCGTGAAGTACTGAAACTTCGTTTCTTTATCCGCCCCCGTCATTTCGGGCAGCAGAAAGAATTCTCCATCGTCGAAGGCGTCATTCAGCCCCTGAATTGCCAGGACATTCGGTCCCATTCGGAGGGCGTCGAGATAATCCAGCAAATTGAAAGTGACATAGTCCCATGACTGTTCCATCGGCCGGTTCGACAGGGCAGCCGAATTCCAGTTCAGCGTGGCCGGCGCATTGGCCGAAGCCACCTGGACGCCATTGATAAAGGCGACAAAGCCGTCTTCATAGCGCATTTGCATCAGCAATTCATCAAAGACCAGCGGATCCTCCACAACGAAATGCATCCGTGTCCACACGGTGGCGTTCGTGCCCTGCATGAGGGGCTGCAGATTGGAGTCGCCCATGCCGCCGATGACCTGAAGCCCTCCGGTCGCCACATCGCCCACCAGGTGGAAGTTGGTTGTAAACGATGAGAATGTGCCGGAGGCGGCGAACAGTTCCAGTCCCGCTCCCCCGCCGCGTTCATAAAAAACGAGACGAAAGGCGTGGGAACCGGCTTCCGCGATCGAAAAGGTTTGCAAGGTGTCGTTCATGCCTCGGGGGGTGGGAAAGGAAAAGTCATAGGTCCGCGCCCCACGGGTCATGGAAAAGCCAAAACCGTCGTCGCTGGCAACGCCGAACGTATAGGCGCCCGCCGTGGGGATGATGATATTGCCGGTGATCTCGACAGCGTAGTCATCGCCTGGCGCCGCTTCCAGGCCGGGAAAGCGAAAATCATTGGTAAAATGCCCCGGTGATACAGAATCGTTATAGTCCACCACTTCCGTCGTTCCCTCAATGACCCACGCTTGACTTGCTTCGTTGGCGATGAGGGCTTCCGCGGCGGCGAGCGAATCAACGATTCCTGTCGCCTTGTAGGTCTTAACCGTCATCAATGGTGAAATGGCGCCGAAACCGATGCCCGTATAGCCTTCGGTCCAGCCGGTGTCCTCATAACCGGTCGCTGTCCAGTCCACACCGGCATCCGCCGCGTCGGGCACGTAGTATTTGATGGGATCTCCGGCCGCGATCAGCGTTTCCGAATAATGTCCCAACCCATACGAAATATCGGTCAACTGGGACGGATAGGCCGGCGCATACGCATGGGATATGGTGACGCCGTCTGACTTGACCAGGGCCAGATATTCGCCCGAATCCGAAAGGCTGAAATTAGTGTGCAGTTCGGCGCCAGCCACACGGCGATCCTTGCCCGACGCGAAGACCATGAGAAATGTGCCGGGCGCCATTTGAACATTCGGAAACGTCCATTGAGTAAAATCTGCCGAATCGTCCGTCAGGCTCCATCCCGACAAGCTGATGGTCGATGTCGTGGGATTGTACAACTCGATCCAATCCGAATTGTCGCCATCCGAATCCATGATGGACGAGCTATTGGAGGCCATAAACTCATTGATGACAATCTGAGCCGAGGCGTCGGTCCACCCCAGACTCAACAAGCAAATCAGTCCGAACACACCGACGCCACTCAATCGTTTTCCATACATCCGATATCGCATGTTTGTCCATCCTGTTTCCAAATGAACGCACGGCTTACCATAAGCCGTTTCGTATTGTGCGCTGCCAACGCAATGCCTCCCGTCCCTTCGGCGGAGAGGCCGAAGGCGATTGGACCCAGCGCGACAGTCTAAAATCCTAACATAACCTTAATATTTATGGGGCGCCAGCCCCAAATTGTCACGGCTACGATCGGTTTGAGGTGTGGCGGAAATCGTTTGGGAAGGGGGAGCCGGATGGGAGGGGGGCGCCGGATGGGAAACGCCAAGTCTTTCGGTATTGATACACGGAGGAATTTTGCCCTATCCTCACACCGTCCAACAGGGAATCGGACTTGGGGGTGAAATTTTTTGTTTGGATCACGATGCGCCGAAATGAAATTGCCGAGACGTTGCCCAGCATCCTTTTCGGAGATGGCCTTCACGTTGATCGAACTGCTGGTGGTGATTGCCATCATTGCCGTGTTGGCGCTGATTGCCATCGCCAATATGCAGGAAGCCCGGATTCGAGCCACTGTCGCCCGGGTGCGGGGGGATTTCGCGTCCCTGGAAACCGCCATCGCCGGCTATGCCATTGATTGGGCCGCCTATCCCATGGGCGATGGCGTGTACGCTTCCATCCCCATTGAATTGACCACGCCGGTCTTCTACATCACCAAAGCCGAACTGATCGATCCGTTCGCCGAGGGCCAGCGGCATCGCATCCATGGCATCCGTGAATCCTTCTATACCTATACGGAAATTGTGACGTGGGCTGTATCGGAAGAGCGGCGACTGGCGGGGCGACCAGCGGCCCCGGAAGGGATTGATTCGCCGGGACGCAATGATGGCGCTTTCGAGAAGTATGGCGCCTGGCGCCTGGTCAGTAAAGGACCGGATCGCTCCTACCCCCTGCCCGGGTACCAGCGGGGCGATGATCCGTCCGACGCCACCGGCGTCTTATGGGGCATCGATGTGCCCTATGATCCGACCAATGGAACCGTCAGCAAAGGCAATATCATGCGCACCCAGTTGGATCCTGCCGGCATTGTACTAACCGTTCCCCTGTCAGTCCGGATTCGACGGGGCCTGGAATAAAGCCGTTTATGATTCGAAAACTGGTTTTCGCTCCGCGCGTTCCCCATTCCCCCAAGAGGGGGCCCGTTGAATCCCGGAAGGCCAGCGTATCAGTCTGCCGATCGGATTGGGCGTCAGGACTTCTACCGACAGTCCCTCTCGCATTTTCAAAAGGATTTCAATCAGTAGCCGCCAGGAGTTTTCATCATACCGCTCGAAGGCGGGGCGGACGGCGGATCGCAATGATCCACGCCGCCGGAGATATCCCCGCGACTCGTGGCGGTCAGGCGGGACGCCGAGTCATAGGCGTACCGATCTGAATCCGTCGGTGAATGAAGCTGTTCCCGAGACATCTTGTTGCCCACCGGGTCATACGAATATTTGAATCCCGTCAAGACGGTTCCTGACGCATTGATGTGGTCATACTGTAACGGACGCCCCAGGGTGTCAAACAGAGTTTTAGACGAATCGCCAGGATCAACCATATCCAGGTCAATCCCATTCGCAAACCGACGCTGAAGCACGCGCCCGCCGATATAGTCGTAATCGACGAAATGCGTCGCCTCTCCGCTATTCTGCTGGTATTCCAAGGGACCATAGGTGTCGTGATAGCCAAAATTCACTGTGCGATTATTCGGATAGACTACACTGCTCCGTCGATCATAGGCGTAGTTGGTGGATGTGTAGCGGGTCGTTCCATTGGCGATGTTGA
>JADFCT010000170.1 GCA_017161665.1 Candidatus Sumerlaeota bacterium | reverse complement strand
CCGAACCGGTTCGCCCCTCTCTCAGGGGCTTCAAATTCATCATCCCCCGCCATTCCCCTTCCTTCATATCCGCATACCCGCTGATATACTGATCGACTTCTTCGCCCCCCAGATAAACAGCATACGAAAGATTGGAGCCATATCGCCGCCCCTCCCCAACATCGAACAAGGCGGGCGAAACCCTTTCCTCCATGGGATTCGGCGTGTCCTCGCCCTGGGCGTCCAGATATTCGTCAATCTTCCAGACCGCATGGACCAGGGCATAGTCCCCACCCGTCATGACGTTCCCGGAACCTCCACCGGAGGTCGATGAGGAAAGGTGACTGTTGTCGTCATTATGGGAAAAATGGAACTGTCCATTGCGTTCTCCATAGGTATATTCGCTGGTGGGATGGAGATTGCCCTTCAATCTCCGAACGGCCCGGTTCGCCACCGCGTCGGCGTCCAGTTGGGGGATGAGCGACTCCATGAGCTGCCCCAAGGGGCCCAGCGTGCTGTATCGGTCCTCCCGATCCGCCGCTTCCAAAATGGCTTCAAAAATCGCCATGGGCGGGCTTTCAAGCGTCAGGCCCATCGACGTCAGCATCGCTTCCTGTCGCGCCCGTTCCAATCCTTTGAGCAACGTATCAAATCCCGGCTCCCTTCCTGCCAGATCATCCAATCGATTCCAGGCTTCCTCTCCATAGGAGTTCGCCACAGCCAGCCATTCCGAAGACACGTCATAATCGAGCCCCCGCGCCTGATTCAGCAGGTTTCGGAACCGCTCGTCGCGTCCGGCAAAGGAAACGCGAAAGCGATAGGAGACCTCATTATTGCTCCCACTGCTCCCCCACCCCCGGGTCATCCCCACCGGCTCGCCATGCCACTCGGCTCTCAAGTAGTATTGATCGATTTTTTCGATCCTGAAATTTTGCCAACGATAGCCGCTACGCGAGCCGCGATTTCTGAAACTTTGAGCGTACCCGATTCTATCCTCACCACCCATTCGAGCGTCGTAGTCACCCGGTTTTTCCGGCCAGGCCGGGACCATGGAGAAGAACTCCGCTTGTGTTATCGTGACCGGTGTCTGCCCCAGGTAAATATCATTCGCCCAGAGATCGACACCTTCAACCTGAACATCGCCGCTTTCGGTCGTAACATTCAGAATGATTCTGGTAGGACCATTATAGCCGGACGAGCCGCCGCCCCATTGATTTCGATAATAGGTGTCGTTTCCGTTTTGTACGCTGAATACAAACAGAATCAACGTGCCGACCATGAGAAAAATGCCGCTCCGCCCCTTGCCCCAGGCCACCAGCGTCACGGCGAGGAGCCACAGCCCCCCATACATCAGGCGCAATTGATTGAGCCACTCGATGCCGCCTTCGGGAAGATTCTCGACTCGGATGATGGCCCCGCCATGTTCACGCCCCAGCATCATGATGCCCAGAATCCAGCCACTCATCACGGCCGCCAACGCGGTATCCACCAGTCGAAAGCGCCAATCGGGCCGACGCAGGTTCTCATAGCGATAGGCCTCGGGCAGGGGCGTTTTACGCCGACGCCACCCGATCATGATCCCCCAGACGACGGCCACAATCAGGACAAGTGGGATCAGCAAACCCAAAACCGAAAATCTTGGCGTCGCCATCATGACCGGACCTCCCAGTTCTGAAATCCCCACCAGCTGCCAAAGAGCGCCGTTCCGGATATGATCGCGAGCGCCCCCAGGGACAACCAGACATGCCAAACGCCCAAAAGACTTCTTCCCTCAACCGAAAGGGTCATCATAAACATGCCGAAGAAGAAGACGCCCGCCATCAGCCACCGCCCCACCGCCCGGCCATGGACGGGCGCGCCATAGCGGGTCCATTCATAAGTGGCCACCGGCAGAATCAGGACATACGCCACCAGCAGGGGGAAAATGACGCCCCAATCCCGTCGCGCCATCATCGGATAAAGGGGCGTGCCCTCCATGGTCTGCTGATAGAAGGATCGAAAGCCCGAAACAATGGACAGGCTGATGACCCCCCAGACCAGGAGCGCCGACCCGGCGGTTACCAGCAGATAGTGTCCCCAGAGTTGGTTTCGCGAATAGCCTCTCATCCGATAGATATGATATTGCCGGGTCATGTGGCCGCCCGACACGCGGGCCAGGGCCAGACAGTGGAAATAGACAAACACGAAGCCTAACATGGGAAATTCGCTGTCCCCCAAAGGCGCCGAAATCATCAGCGTCGCCAATCCCCCAATGCCCAGAAAGATGGTGTTCAAACGCCAAACCCGCTTCGCCTCCCAGCGCAACAGTTCCTTGTCGATTCGTAGCATAAAAAGTCCCTCCCAGAAGAATAGACGCTGTTCGGAAGCGTAAAGTTACAGGAAATGCATTCTATAAGGCAAAAGTACATGTTTTTCTTTCTCGATCCAAGGGCCTTTTGGTGAAAAGGGACAAAAAAGGACGGAAGAGACAAAAGGGCAGAGGGATAAGACGCCAAGACTGTTAACAATGCACAGCCGAGGGCGGCTGCGCCGCAAATCTCCTGCTTTTGGGATCCTTTCAGTTCTTTTAGTCCTCTCGGTCCCTTAGGTCCCTTCCGGCCAACGCAATCCCATTTTCAGCCGTTGCGTCGGCCCTCACGGACGGGATAGACTCGCTTTGCGCTTCTGGAATATCAGCCAGGCGCAAGGATAACCGCATCGATGACTTCACCAAACCAGCAACAATCCATCGACCTGCTCCGCCAAATGGTCGGTCACTATTCGCCGTCGGGACACGAAAGCCAGGTCACCGCCTGGCTGGCTGGATTTCTGGGCGAGTGGGGCTGGCAAAGCCGGGTGGACGAGGTCGGCAACATCGTCGCCGAACGGGGACAGGGCGAGCGACATCTGGTGTTTCTGGGACACATCGACACGGTGACCGGCGAGATTCCCCTTCGGCTGGAAGACGGAATTCTGTACGGTCGCGGCTCCGTGGACGCCAAAGGCCCCCTCGCGGCCTTCCTCTGCGCCGGCGCTCAGGCGCAATTGCCCGACGATCTGCGCATCACCTGCATCGGCGCCGTGGAGGAGGAGACCTCCACCTCCAAAGGCGCCCGCCATGTGGCGCCGCTCTATCGCCCCGACTACCTCATCATTGGCGAGCCGAGCGGCTGGGATTCCCTCTGCATGGGCTACAAGGGCAACTGCCATATCCGCCTGACCGTTCGTCAGCCGCGCACTCATGGCGCGTCGGGCGTCCCCTCGGCGGGCACACGGGTGTGTCAGTTCTGGCAGGCCGCCCTGGCCGCCGCCGAGACGCAACGACAGGGCGACAAGGTCATTCAGAGCGTCACGGTCGATGTCAGCGCCATCGAAACGGGCGTGGACGGTCTGGATGAAACGGGCATGATCCGCTTGGACATTCGGACACCGCCGGGCGTGGACAATGACGCCCTGCGCCGCGACCTGGAAGCGGCCGTCCCGGAAAACGGACGCCTGGAGTTTGTCGAGAACCTTCTGCCGGCCCGCGGCGCGCGCACGGGTCCCCTCATCCGCGAATTTCGCAAGGCCATTGCCGCCGTGGGCGACGAAGGCGCCACAGCGCGCTTTTCCTTCAAGACCGGCACATCGGACATGAACATCGTCGCCCCGGTCTGGAACTGCCCCATGCTGGCCTATGGCCCCGGCGACTCCTCGCTGGACCATACGCCCAACGAGCACATCCGGTTGGACGCGTATCTGAAATCGATTCAGGTCCTGCGCCGCGTGCTGGAAAACCTGTAAGGAATCCCCCATGGACATCTATGAACAAACATTGCGGGAGGCGGCCGACGCCGGGACAGCCATCCTGATGAAATACTTTCGCGCCCTGCCTGAAGTAAGAACCAAGGCGAAAGACTATGATCTCATCACGCAGGCCGACCTGGAATGTGAGCGCGTCGTGATTGACACGATTCGCCATCGCTTTCCGGATCATGTCTTCCTGGCTGAAGAATCGGAGAATGATCTGGAAGCCGCCCGCAACGCGGAATGGACCTGGATCGTGGATCCCTTGGACGGCACGACCAACTTTGCCCACAGCCTGCCCTGGTTCGGCCTGTCTCTGGGGCTCTGGCACAATGGGGAGATGCTGTTGGGGCTGGTGGCCAATCCCGCCCAGAAGGACCTTTACTTTGCCCGGCGCGGTCACGGCGCCACACGCAATGGCCGCCCCATTCAGGTGGGCCCCGAAACCGACCTGTCCCAGATGCTGGTGGTCACCGGTTTCCCCTATGACAAGCGGGAACGGAGCGACTATTACCTGAAGCAGGTGCAGCACATGCTCCTGACCACCCGCGGCGTGCGCCGCATGGGGGCCGCGTCCGTGGACATGTGTTATGTGGCGGACGGCTCCTTCGGCGTCTATTGGGAGTCCTCTCTCCACCCCTGGGACTGGGCCCCCGGCGCGCTGATTGTCCAGGAAGCCGGCGGCCGCGTCACGGATCTGGAAGGCGCCGAGTTCACTCTGGGACAGACCTCCTGCGTCGCCACCAACGGCGTCCTTCATGCAAAGGCCCTGGCGTTACTGAACGCCGGTTGACCGAGGCGGGGGAAGATGATGGACCTCCCTCAGTTTCCCATTCTCCACGACAAAGCGCCGCCGGGTTTCGATGGACGGCGGCGTGGCCATGGGGCCGGTCGCCGATCGGGTCAACAGGTCGGCGACGATGGCGCCCGACTCAATCCTCAGGGAGCGGACCGTGATCCGGTCGCCGAGGAAAATGGAGTTGAGGGCCTCGGGCTCTTCGTCCCCGGCCAGGACAGCGGTCAAATAATAAAATGTGCCACTCCCGCCCCGGGAATGGATCAGATTCACCGCCGCGTCTATGTCGCCATCGCCGTCCAGGTCACCATACCCACGGGGCTCGCCCAACCAGACCCGGTTCATGCTGGCCGATCCCGGCGCCGCCGGCTCTTCAAAGACGCCCTTGTTGAGTGTCACCGATCCCGACGGGTGCGCGTCGGCGATGGGATAGGTCATATCGGGCAAGGCCTGCGCCAGGGCGCTCCGGGAATAGGGGGACCAAGCCGTCACGGCCAGGGTCGCCAGATTGCATCCGGAAAGAAGGGACACAACAGCCACCCCTGCGGAACAAAACCGCCATGTTCTCATGGGAATGTCTCCATTTTCAGAAATTGGGTTCTCGGAAAAAAATGAATCCCGATTCAATGTGTCTCAAACAGCCCAAAGGGCAACGATCTCTGCGCCCCTCTACGTTCTCTGCGTCTCTGCCGTGATTTTTTTCACCTCAGAAACACCCTTTCAACCCTGGGTCGAGGGGGAGACGGTCCAATGCGGAGGTCAAACGAACAAGTTTTTTGAGAATTCGTGCGATCCGTGGAAAAAAGCCTGTGTGTTTTTCCGCGATCTTTAATCGATAATCATTGTCTCCGGCGCCTCTTGTCGCGCCCGATTCCATTCCAACAGTTGATCCGCCGGAATGCGATAAACCGTCGCCCAGGCTAAATCCGTATCGGGGAAACAGAAGCGTTCCTCTACCTGCGCCCGCGGATACAATCGCTCCATCAGAGGCGCCAGAACCTCGCTGTTGTTCTTGTAGTGGGTTCGCACGATCAGATGATCCCTTGGACGCCCGCCCGCTGGCTCCTGTCGCGCCAGGGCGTCCGGTAGTTTCAAAGGGCGGATATCCCCCGGCCCCATGGACTCAAAAACAAAGGTGGGATTTTCATACCGCATGGACCCCACCCAAACAACTTCCCGTTCCGGATCGGTCTGCGACAAATAACGGGCCATTGCCGTCTCCGCCACGTTAAATTCATCCCACACCTTGGGCTCTTTCGGAAACTCGACGAAATACTCATAGGTTTGGACACCATTCAGCCAGAGCAGTCCCAGAACCAGGATCAGCCCTTGCGCCCGACGCTGAGACATGCGCACACCCGATCGTTTTGCCACCCAATGCCCACAGGCGACCAACCCCTCCGCCCAGATCCAGATGGCCGCCGGCGCGCCGGCCAGCGTCCGCAACAGATTCGGCGCGCCAAACGAAAACACACTGCCCATCAACATCAGCCCCAGCCACAAAAGCGCCAAAAAGCCCCAGGCCGAATTGGCAGGCTCCGCCGGACGCCCATCCCCCCCACTCCGTCCCCGCCAGTCATCCCGGATTTGCTTCAGGCAAACAGCCAGACCCATCAGAAAAACAAAGGCCATCACCGGATCAAACACCGCCCGATAGGGGATATTGTGCTTGGCCACGTGGTCTCCCTGACCGGGAATAAAAAACTGCGCACCATTAACCACGGCGTTCCCCACCACCGATTGAATGCCCTTCCCCCGCCCGCCACTGAACAAGCCCACCTCGTCGGTCCGTCCTTTGAAATGAAAGGGATGTTTCAGGTAGTCATATCCCAACGGCGCAAAAACCACCAGGGCGACCACCAGCATCAGGACTCCCCCTCGCCCGTGCAAACGAATCGCATTCCATACCAAGTCGATACCAGAATCCCCGGAGTCCGCAGGACGCCGCCGCATCAAACGCAGCAAGGCGAAACCACCCCAACTCACCAACAGGATGGGAACAAAGCGGAAGGATAGATACGTATAAAACCCGCCTCCCAGCGCGATCCCCGCCAGAAACCAATATCGAAGGCGTCGAGTCTGAAGGGCCACCGTCATCATCCATATCACGACACACACAAACAGCGTGCTCAGAATCGTCCGAAAACAGGTTCGGCTGAAGTGGACGTGCCAGCGAAAGCCAATCATCCCGACAGCCGCGACCAACGCGATCGACTCCCCGCGCAATCGCCGCAGGGCCATCCACAAGACGGACACGGTCAAAGCGCCAATCCAGGCGGCCGTCAACCGCAAACTCCACGTTGACACCCCGAAAAGCCAAAAGGTCAGGGCCGTCGAATAAATAAACAGTGGCTCGCGAGGATTTTGATTCGTCGTATAGAACAAGGGGGGGAGACCGCCATCGCGAATGGCCTGAAGGGTATCCAGCGCATCCAGTCCGTTGATGGCCTCGTCATACCAATTGCCGGGAGGAAGTTGATCCAAACCCGCCACTCGAACACCCAGAGCCACAAGAAACAAAAGCAAAGCCATCAGCCAGGGACGACTCCGGCCAAAGCGCGAGCAAGATTCAAAGGCTGCGTCAACAGGATCCGATTTAGGATTAGTGTTCATGAGAAAATAATAGGGAGCGAAACGACGGATGGCAACCAGCGTTTAGCGGGCGACACCCATTCACCCGCCGATCACAAGCCAGGCCGACAACCAACTCAAGTGCCCGGACCGCGGTACACGCCTTTGTTCGTTGTAAGGATGAATCCCCAGGTCGTGGTCCCATTGGTCGGATCATAAACATTCGTGATCAATTGGCGATTGATCATTTCCGCTTCCCAAGGCGGCGCCCCCTTGCGCATAGGGCCCCAGGAACGGAACAAATACGTGTACCCCATCGAAGCGGCAGGTTTGAAATAATTCACGTCGGGATTGAAATACTCATAAAAATAGCAGCGCCATTCACGGATTCCATCGTGCCCCGTTGTTTCAATAAATGGATCCTGAGGCACATTCGTCATATAAGCCACGGGCGTGGTCAGTGACGCATAGGTCCCGATCCCGCGACGCGGATCCTGCTGATCGGTCCAGAGTCCCAGGCTGCCGCCCTCATTGAAACCGATAAACGGCCGCCCAATGTCGGCGGCATACATTTCCGTCGCCGTCGCCAGCGACCGCTGATCTGCATAGCAACGACTGACTTTCGCCCGCGTTTGGGCCTCCAGAAAGTTGGGGACCGCAATCAAGGCCAGAATGGCAATAATCGCAATCACGATCAACAATTCGATCAGTGTAAAGCCTCCGGGCCAGGGGGCTTTCGACAGGACACGCGCGTGAGGAAGCGCCATATTCATCTCCTTGCAGCAAAACCGGCAGACCCGTTTTCGTTGATATTTAGAGGAATATATCCGTTCCCCCGATAACCGTCAATCCTTATCGCGATCCAAATCGTCGATACACCGGATCAACGTAAAAAATGGCAGGCCTTGGGTTGACCCGCCCT
>JADFCT010000169.1 GCA_017161665.1 Candidatus Sumerlaeota bacterium | reverse complement strand
GTCTATCCAATGAACCTGAAATCAGACTCGCCGACGCCCGGGACTTATTAACCCTTGGCCGCTTTTTTGCCTTCCAATTGACGCACGTATTCGCCCACATACCGAACGCCTTTGCCTTTGTACGGCTCGGGCGGCCGCAAGGCGCGGATATTGGCCGCCACCTGACCGACCGCCTGTTTGTCGTATCCGGACACGGTCACCAGGGTCGTATTTTTATCGACTTCAATGTTGACGCCCTCGGGCGGATCGAACTCGATCGGATGGCTGTAGCCCAGCTGCAACACGCAGGTTCGTCCCTGCATGGCGGCACGATAGCCGACGCCGCGCAGTTCCAATTCCTTTTTGAAGCCATCGGTTACGCCGATGATGCAGTTCGTCAACAGACGGTTCACGAGTCCGTGGTAAGCGCGCAGTTTTTTGTCATTGCCACTGCGTTCGACCAGAATCGTGTCGTTTTCGAACTTTAATGTGATCCGCGGGTCCGGTATCTGCATGCACATTTGATGTTTTGCGCCCTTGACGGACACATCCGAACCTGAAACCTTCACGTCCACACCCTTGGGGACCTGGACCGGCATTTTACCAACACGCGACATATTTCTGTCTCCCTATCGGGCTTGCCGTTCGAGGACGGCTTCCCCGGCGCTTTACCAAACGTTGCAGATTACTTCACCACCCACACCCTCTTGACGCGCCCGCCGGCCCGTCATAATGCCTTTCGATGTCGAAAGGACAGTGACGCCCAGTTCTCCCCGAATGCGAGGAATCTCTTCGCGTCCACAATAACAACGGCGCCCCGGACGGCTGACCCGCTGAATATCGTTGATAACTCGCTCGCGATTCGGTCCGTACTTCAGGGAAATCTTCAAGACCCCCTGTCGCCGGTTCCGAATGTATTTGAAGTGTTTAATAAAACCTTCTTCGCGCAAGATGCGAGCCAAGGCATATTTGATTTTGGACGAGGGGATCTCGACCGAATCATGTTGCGCCTTATTGGCATTCCGGATTCTTGTCAGCATATCCGCGATGGGATCAGTCATTGACATAAGGTCCTAACTCCTCTAGGCAATTCCGCGAAACAGATCGCTTACCGTGTTTTGACCGCCCTTCGCGCGGTCAGGCGCCTGGTTACCAGCTGCTTTTACGCACGCCCGGCATCACGCCCTGGCTGGCCAAGTTGCGCAAACAAATACGGCACATCTTGAAGATCCGTATGTATCCGCGGGAACGACCACACAGTGGGCACCGGTTATAAGCGCGCACTTTAAACTTCGGCTTGCGGATCGCCTTATACTTCAAACTCGTTCTGGCCACAGTACCCCTCCTGTCAGGCAGCGCGGAACGGCATCCCGATCAAACGAAGCAATTCACGCGCTTCCTCGTCGGTTTTCGCCGTTGTTGTCGTGCAAATATTCATCCCCCTGACCTGCGCCACCTCATTGAGGTCAAGTTCCATAAAGATCGAGTGTTCACGGATGCCGAACGAATGGTTCCCGCGACCGTCAAACGCGTTGGGTGACAATCCGCGGAAGTCGCGGATACGCGGTATCGACACTGCGATCAATCGATCCAAAAATTCCCACATCCGATGGCCGCGCAGGGTCACCGAACAGCCGACCGGCATTCCTTCACGAACCTTGAAGTTCGAGACCGAAATACGAGCCTGTGTCCGCCGCGCCTTCTGGCCGGCAATGATGGCCAGCTCTTCCTGGGCCGCATCCACCAGCTTCGCATCCCGAGCGCCATCACCGATGCCCATGTTCAGAGTCACTTTCGTGATTCGAGGCACTTGCATCCGGTTCGTATACCCGAATTTTTCTGTCAGGGCGTTGATCACTTCATCCCGGTACCGCGCTAACAGGCGCGGGGTTTCTTTCGCGCTTGCGCCCTGGGGTTCAGCGATCGCCGAATCTGTCTTTTGTTTTTTCTTCGCCATAGCCAGCAAACCTTCGTATTTTCTGAAGCCGTCGCTGAATGCCCTCAGCGATATTTTAATTCGTGAAACAAATTATCCGATCACTCGGCCATCACGAACGGCCACACGCTTCTTGCGGCCATCGTCGCCAATCTCCATGCGCACACGGGTGGGCTGGCCGTCTTCTGTCGTCAATGACAATTTGCTCAACGCGATCGGACGATCGATGGACTGAATGCCACCCGGGTCCTCGGCGCTTCGCGCCTTACGATGCCGTCTGGCCAAATTGACGCCTTCGACCAACGCCGTGCCTTTATCGGGGAAGACGGCCAGCACCCGGCGCGGCGTCAGGCTTTTGTATTCGCCTGAGATGACCACCACCGTATCGCCTTTTCGAATCCTTGTTTTCACAGTCATGCACTCCGTTCCTTCGATATACTCACAGCACTTCAGGCGCCAGCGAGACGATGCGCATATAGTTCTTGCGGCGCAATTCGCGAGCCACCGGGCCGAAAATACGAGTGCCGATGGGTTCACCCTTCTGATCAACTAACACGGCTGCGTTGTCGTCAAAACGGATATAGGAACCGTCTTCGCGCCCCACTTCTTTATGTGTCCGCACGATGACGGCGCGAACCTTGGCGCCCTTGCGAGCGGCCGCGTTGGCGTCCGGCGACGCTTCGCGCACGGAGGCCACGATGACATCACCCAGACTCGCGTACCGACGCTTGGAACCACCCAAGACCTTGAAGCACCGGATCTTTTTGGCGCCCGTGTTATCGGCGACATTCAGAATGGTATATTCCTGAATCATTTCCTTTATCTCCTACCACCTGGCTTGCTGCACACGCGTGTGGAAACCGAACTCGGCGACCGAGCGATCCCCATCCATCGGCGTGAGGCCTCTACTTCGCTTTGCTGATCACCGCCGCCAAGGTCCAGCGTTTGCGCTTGGACAGGGGGCGGGTTTCTGTCACACGCACCACATCACCGATGTTACAGGTATTCTGAGCGTCATGAGCCGTCAGCTTCTTGGTCCGGCGAATATACTTGGCATAGCGACGGTGTTTCATCATGCGCTCCACCGCCACAACGATGGTTTTATCCATCTTATTGCTGATCACTGTGCCCACCTGTGCTTTGCGGCGGCCCCGTTCTGTCGCTTCCGACGTGTTCGTCGTCTCAGTCATAGTCGTTTCCTCATTCTCCGATGCAAAGTCCGTTCTCGATTAGACTTTCAAGCCCTTTTCACGCAGGATGGTCAGGGTACGGGCCAAGTCCCGCCGGTCCTTCGTCAACTGCGATGTATTGGTCAAGTCTTTCGTCGTGGCCCGCACACGGAGATTGAAAATCGACTCGCGAAGATTATCGACCCGGTGCAGAAGTTCGTCCTCAGCCATTTCTCTCATCTGTTTGGCTTTCATCGTGCGCCTTGCCCCATTCTAAAGATACCGATACCGGTTTACTTGCTGTGAAAAGATTCCAACGCCACTACTTTACAAGCGATGGGCATTTTGTGTCGCGCCCGCAGCATGGCCTTCTTGGCCAATTCCGTGTCCACGCCGTCCATCTCAAACATAATACGACCGGGTTTGACCACGGCCACCCAACCCTCGGGCGCGCCCTTGCCCTTGCCCATTCGCGTTTCCAAGGGCTTTTTCGTTAACGGTTTGTGAGGAAAGATATTGATCCACAATTTACCGCCACGACGGACCGTACGCATGATGGCGACACGAGCCGCTTCAATTTGTCGATTGGAAATCCAGCCCGACTCCATGGCCTTCAGACCCACTTTTCCAAAGTGCAGCTGACCGCCGCGCCAAGCCTTGCCACCCATGCGGCCCTTCATCTGCTTGCGATATTTAACACGTTTCGGTAAAAGCATTGTTTCGCGCCTATTCTACGAGTATTCAGTCTCTAAGAGGGTCGGGGAGACTCAGCCACGACCGCCCGTGCGCTCCCCGTCACCGCCCCGTCGTCCCTTGCCGCGCGCGCCGCCGCCTGGACGTTCATTCCGTTCGGTGCGTTCGGGACGCTCGGCGCGTTCATTCCGCTCTTTCGGCATGATGCCCGACTTGCCCAAAACCTCACCGCGGAAGATCCAGACCTTGATACCAATCTGGCCGTATTTCGTCTTCGCTTCCGTTTGTCCGTAGTCGATCTCGGCGCGTAGCGTGTGCAGTGGGACACGCCCTTCGCGCTGCCATTCCCGACGAGCCATTTCCGCGCCACCGAGGCGACCGGAGACCATGATTTTGACGCCCTGAGCGCCGGCTTTCATGGAAGCCAGCAGTGTCTTCTTGATGGCGCGACGAAAACCAATTCGCCGCAGCAACTGGGAAGCGACACTTTCAGCGACCAGCTGGGCTTCGAGTTCCGCCCGCCGAATCTCAGTGATATTGATCATGATCTGCTTGCCGGTTTTCTTTTCCAGCTCGCCCCGCATCCCATCAATTTCGGAACCTTTACGCCCGATGATAATACCCGGACGCGCGGTATGGATCGTGATTTTGACGCGATTGGCGGCTCGCTCAATTTCAATACGCGAGATGCCGGCGTGATGGAAGCGTTCCTTGATGATTTTGCGGATATAGATGTCTTCCTGGACAAATTCCGCATAGTTCTTTTCGCTGAACCAGCGCGCGTCCCAGTCACGAGTGACGCCTAAGTGAAATGAAATCGGATTGACTTTTTGACCCACGGTGGACTCCTTCGCTGACGAGCGCATCTGGTTTTGAGCGGCGCTCGTTGACGTCCCTGCCGAAATTTTAGTTCTTCGTAAGCACTAACGTAACATGACACATCCGCTTGCGGATCGGCGCCGCCCGGCCCATGGCGCGAGGCCGGAACCGCCGCATGATGGGGCCGCCATCCACCCACGCCAGACCAACGGTCAGGTCGTCCGGGTTTGGGTATGTGGCCTTATCAACGTTCGCCGCCACCGATTTCAGCAACCCCTTTATCTGAGGGACCGCCGAAGGACGATGATAATTTTCCAACCAGGCCATGGCTTCGCGAACGGACCGGCCGCGAATCAAATCCACGATGAACCGGGCTTTGCGCTCGGGGATGCGGACATTGCGAAGACTCGCCACGGCCACCTGGTTTGCAACGTATTGTCTGGACATACTGATCCTCACATCGATTCAAAAACTCTTGAGTCTGCCGCGCAACGCCTCGACGGGGGCGCCTGTTACTTCTTCATCGCCTTGGCGGCTTTGCCACCATGGGAGCGGAACGTGCGCGTCGGCGCAAACTCGCCCAACTTATGCCCCACCATGTTTTCCGTGATGTACACCGGCAGGAACAGACGCCCGTTGTGAATCGCCAGGGTGTTGCCCACCATACGCGGTGTGATCATCGAACGGCGCGACCAGGTTTTGATGACCTTCTTGTCGCCCGTCGCTTCGGCCTTTTCGATCTTCTTCATCAACTTCAGCTCGACGTACGGGCCCTTCTTCAATGAACGTGGCATGAAAAAATGCTCCTGCTGGGTAACTCGTGCGATATTTGAAACGCGAAGCCTTTGCGGCTCTCTCAACTATTATTTTGTACGACGACGAATGATCAACTTACTGGACTGCTTGCGCGGATTACGCGTCTTGTAACCCTTCGTCGGCTTGCCCCACGGTGTACAAGGGTTCCGGCCACCGGACGAGCGCCCTTCACCACCCCCCATGGGGTGATCCACCGGGTTCATGGCCACGCCGCGAACGTGCGGCCGTTTGCCCAACCAACGGGAGCGTCCCGCTTTTCCGATGGTGACGTTCTCGTACTCTTCATTGCCCACCTGACCGATGGTGGCGCGGCAGTCCTGATGGACCATCCGCATTTCACCCGACGGCAAACGCACGGTGGCATATTTGCCTTCTTTGGCCATCAACTGAGCGGAACCACCAGCGGTTTTGACCATTTTGCCGCCTTTACCGGGAATCAGCTCAATGTTGTGAACCGTCGCGCCCACCGGAACCTTGCGCAGGGGCAGACAGTTGCCCGGACGAATTTCCGCATCGTCACCGGAAAAGAGAACTTGCCCGACTTCGACACCCTTGGGATACAGGATGTATCGTTTTTCGCCGTCCGCATAGTTCAGCAGGGCAATATAGGCCGAGCGGTTCGGATCGTATTCGATCGTGGCCACCTTGCCGGCGATCCCGTCTTTATTGCGCTTGAAGTCAATCAGGCGATACCGTTTCTTATGGCCGCCGCCGCGATGCCGGGCGGTGATACGACCGCGATTGTTCCGGCCGCCGGAGCGTTTCTTGCCGCGAAGGAGAGAACGTTCCGGTTTGTCGTTCGTCAGTTCCGCGAAATCCGACGTCGTCATTGTACGACGGCTCGGAGAAGTTGGTTTGTATTTTTTGACTGGCATCCTGCAGTTCCCCGCTTCGAATCAGTTACGGCTGATGATTAGTACAACTCGATGACGTTTCCCTTTTCCAAGGTGACGATCACTTTTTTCCAGTCCGGCGTGCGGCCGACTTTGTTGCGCTGCCGGCGCTGCTTGCCCTTGACGATCATGGCATTGACGCTACGCACTTTGACGCCGGGGAAAGCGGTTTCAATGGCCGAACGCACCTCGTACTTATTGGCGTCCTTGCGGGCTTTGAACGTGTACTGCGGGTACTCCAGTTCCTGCCCGGCCGACGATTTTTCCGTGATGATCGGCTTCATGATGATCTCGAAAGGTGTTTTCATCCCCACATATCCTCCATTTTCTGGATAGCGGCTTTTGTCACGACCAGGTTATCGTGATTGAGCAGCTCATAGACATTGAGGCTTCCAACGACCTGGGCGGAAACGCCCTGTTTGTTCCGGCTGGCCAGGACGACGGGCTGATGAACGTCTTCCGTGATAATCAGCGTCTTGCCGGCGATTTCCAGCGTGCGCAACATGGCTTCAAGCGCCTTTGTGCGGCCTTCAGCGAGATCAATGGATTCCATGATCGTCAGCCGATCGCTCTGGAGTTTATCTGTTAATACGGAGCACAGGGCCAGACGCCGCGTTTTTTTATTGATTTTCTTCCGGTAGCTGCGCGGTTGCGGTCCGAAGACCGTGCCGCCGCCTCGCCAGATCGGTGAGCGGTTGGATCCTGCGCGAGCGCGACCGGTCCCTTTTTGTTTCCATGGTTTGGCACCGCCACCTCGCACAAGCGCCCGGTTTTTGGTCATCACGGTTCCATGCCGTTGATTGGCCAAATAGGCGTTTACGCATTGGCGGATGCAGGCCAGGCTGATTTCTACGCCCAGGAGCGAGTCCTTGATTTCGACTTCGCCGGCCGCCGAACCATCCGATGTGATTACCTTCAGCGTCGCCATCGCTTATTACTTCCCTTCCGCTTTTTTGAGATCCACTTTTTTGCGAATCAACACATAGCTGTTCTTGTGACCCGGCACGGAACCGCGGATGGCAATGATATTTTTCTCCGCGTCCACCATCAGAATTTTCAGGTTCTTGATGGTTGTCCGCTGCGCGCCCATCTGACCGGCCAATTTCTTGCCCTTGAAGGTGCGCGACGGATAGGAGGACTGTCCCATGGACCCCGGACGGCGGTGATACATGGAGCCGTGCGTGTTGGGACCGGTGGCCTGATTGTGTCGCTTGATGGGGCCGGCGAAACCACGACCGATTGAGCGACCAATGATATCGACGGTGTCCCCGACCTCAAAGAGGGAGGCATTGAGCGATTCACCGACCTGATAGGTGTCCACTTCGTCAACCCGGAATTCGCGAATGATGCGAACCGGGGCAACACCGGCTTTTTTAGCGTGGTTGAGCTCGGGCTTATTCGCCTTGCGCTCCGCCTTCGGATCGAAACCCAGTTGAACGGAAGTGTATCCGTCGGTTTCGTCCGTTTTTATCTGTAAAATGGGACAGGGTCCGGCCTGGATGAGCGTGACCGGCGATAACACGCCCGTCTCGTCAAACATCTGGGACATCCCGAGCTTTTTTCCCAGCAATCCTATTGGCATCTTCGATGCCCCCCCTAATAGTTTCAGCCATCGCGTGAGAGACGGCGGCTATACATATCGCCGCATCGCGCCTCCCGGCAGGTTCTTAGCGCCTTAGGTCGATTTGATGACCACATCGACACCCGCCGGCAAATCCAACCCTGTCAGGGCGTCCAGCGTTTTTTGCGTCGGGTCCACAATATCAACC
>JADFCT010000168.1 GCA_017161665.1 Candidatus Sumerlaeota bacterium | reverse complement strand
ATAAGGCCGACTCCCCCCAGCGCGGGCAAAGCGATATCCCATTTGCTTGAGAGTTTGCAGGGCGGATGGGTGGGTGTCGTAGCCGGGGTAGGCAAAAGAGGTCGGTTTGGGAATGCCCCGTTCGGCGCACTGTTTTTCGATATAGGCTAATTCTTCACGCTGTTGGTCCGGACGGATTTTATTGACATGGGCATGAGTCTGTGTGTGATTGCCGATTTCAAATCCCATTTCACTGAGAGATTCAATCTGTTCCCAGGTCATGTACAGGTCCTTATGCTCGGCAAAGGCGGGATTGGGATGCTCGCTGATGAAGAACGTCGCGCCGAAGCCGTATTCCTTCAACAGGGGAGCGACAAAGGTATAGTGACTGAGCACGGCGTCGTCAAAGGTCAGAACGACCACGCGTTCCTTCTCCGATTCGGCCCAAGCGGAAAAACTAAGACCGAACAAAACTGCGGCACAAGAGGCGGCTTTGCAGAGTCTTTGAAGGTGTCCGGCGCCTTTCTTTCGATTGGGCCAGAAGGATTGATTGTCGTTCATGGGGGTGGATTTCTCCTGGATGAAAGTTCTTGACACGTGTAAAGGATGGCCAGGATACTTGGATCGATCGGGCGGTTCAATGAAAAATCCAAGGCAACGGGAGCGGAGCGCTCTCTGAGGAGTCGATCCATGCGATGTCTGATCGGAATGATTGCTGGAGTCACCATCTGTCTGACGGCTGGCGCCTACCAGGCCAATGACGCCGTGGGAAGCGGTTCGGTTCGACAGGTTCATGACCCATGTCTGATTCGCAGCGGCGACATCTATTACCTCTACAGCACCGGTATCCGGGATCGAGGTATCGAATCCCGCCGATCCCGGGATCTGATCCACTGGGAAAAGCAGGAAGCGGTTTTTCCCGAAGCCTTTCCGGAATGGATGGCCGAAGCCGTGCCCGGCATTCGCAATTTATGGGCGCCGGATATCTCGTTTCATAATGGGGAATACCGTCTCTATTACAGCGGATCCCGCTTCGGCAAAAACACCTCCTTCATTGCCCTGGCCACCAATCGGACACTGGACCCCGCCGACCCCGCATATCAGTGGCAGGACAAGGGCATCGTGATTCGCAGTGAAGCGAACGATAACTTCAACGCGATCGATCCCAACATCATTGCCGACGAGAAAGGCGATCTTTGGATCGTCTATGGATCCTTCTGGACGGGGATTTACCTGACGCCGCTGGATTCGGAAACCGGCAAGCCACGGGAGTCTCCGCCCCAACGCCATCGTCTGGCTTATGTTCCCAAACCGCCACATGATGTGGAAGCGCCTTTCATTGTGCGAAAAAACGGCTACTACACCCTTTTCGTTTCCTTCGGCTTTTGCGCCCGTGGCGTCAACAGCACATATCATATTGCCGTCGGGCGTTCACGGTCCATCCTTGGACCGTACATGGACCAATCGGATAAAAGCTTGTTGGAAGGCGGCGGGACCATTCTGTTGGAATCCCGAGCGCCCGTCCATGGGCCGGGCCATAATGCTGTTCTGTTGGGTGATGATGGAAAAGACTGGCTGGTTCATCATTTTTATGACGGGCGACGGCGGGGAACTCCCACCCTTCAGGTTCGCCCCTTGACGTGGTCGGATGACGGCTGGCCCCTTGTAGGCGAGGCGATTGGCGAATCGGAATGAATCTTCGGAAATCAAAGAGCGAAAGGAAGCGTGCCATGGTTGTTTTTTTGAGATCGTCCCTGTTGACGGGAATCATTTTCTTCTGGGCCCTCGCCCTCCAATCGGCCCCTCAGGGGAGTGAAGGGACATTTCCCGATCCGCTCATTCCCCAACGGGCGGATCCCTGGGTGTGGAAACACAGCGATGGCTATTATTATTTCACAGCCACCGTCCCCGCCTATGACCGGATTGAACTGAGACGGTCCCAAACGGTCGCCGGGCTGGCGGACGCCACGGCCAAAGTCATCTGGCGTAAACATGAGCGCGGCCCCATGAGCTGGCATATTTGGGCTCCGGAAATGCATTACATTGACGGGAAATGGTATATCTATTTCGCCGCCGGTCGCGCCGAGTCGATTTGGGATATCCGCATCTATGTCCTGGAAAACGAATCGGCCAATCCCTTGGAAGGACAATGGACTGAAAAAGGACAACTCAAGACCCTTTGGGAATCCTTTTCACTGGACGCGACCACCTTTGAGCAAAATGGGAAACGCTATCTGGTCTGGGCGCAAAAGGATCCGAACATTCGAGGCAATACCAACCTTTACATTGCGGAAATGGATACGCCCTGGTCCATTACTGGGCGTCAGGTCATGATTACCCAACCGGATTTTCCATGGGAGCGTGTGGGATACTGGGTCAATGAAGGCCCGTCCGCGATCGAGCGCAATGGGAAGGTTTTTATCAGCTATTCGGCCAGCGCGACGGATCATAATTATTGTGTTGGCCTTCTCACGGCTGACGCCGAGGCCGACCTGCTGAATCCGGCTTCATGGCAAAAGTCTCCCATACCGGTTTTCAAAAGCAGCGAGGTTCACCAACAGTACGGCCCCGGGCATAGTTGTTTCACCGTTGCGGAAGACGGAAAAACAGATCTCCTCGTTTATCATGCCCGCAGTTACAAAGAGATACAGGGCGCCGCGCTGGATAATCCCGATCGCCATACCCGCGTGAAAGTGTTGCGATGGGGCAAGGATGGAACGCCTGACTTCGGGGAGCCGGGGGAAAGTGATCCGAACATCGCCACCGCGGCCGCTGACGAAGAAAGCCATTATCTGTTCAGTTATTTCAAAGGCAATGGTGAAGATGGCCTGCATCTGGCCCATTCGACGGATGGCATTCATTGGAAGGCTTTGAATCAGGATCGTTCCTTCCTCCAGCCGATGGTCGATAAAGACCGCCTCATGCGTGATCCCTCCATTGTCCGGGGACCGGATGGCATCTTCCACATGGTTTGGACGACGGGCTGGCATGATCAGGGATTCGGCGTCGCCCATTCAAAGGATTTGATTCACTGGTCTGAGCAAAAACGCGTGGGCGTCATGGATCATGAACCGGGGTGTCGCAACACCTGGGCGCCGGAGATTTTCTATGATGAGGTGAAAAAACAATATATCGTTTTCTGGGCATCCACGATAGATGGGCGCTTCCCGGAAACAGCGGGCATGTGTGAAAATGAGTTAAATCATCGCATTTATTGCACAACGACACGGGATTTTGAAACCTGGACGAAGGCGCGCCTTTTCTTTGATCCCGGCTTTCCGGTCATTGATTCGTTCATGGCCCGGGATGGAGACCGCTGGGTTCTCGTGACCAAGGATGAAACGCGTTTCCCGAAAGCGAAAAAGAATTTGTTCATGGCCGTCGCCTCACAACCCGAAGGCCCCTGGACCCGCATGGGCGAGGTCTTTTCGCCCGATTGGGTGGAAGGCCCCTCCCTTCTGAAGGTCAAGGATCGCTGGCTGGTCTATTTCGATGAGTATTCGCGCAAGCATTACAAAGCCATGGAGACGAAGGATTTTCTCACTTGGAATGAGAGCTCAGAGGCGATGACCTATCCCTCGGGAATGCGACATGGGACGGCTTTTGCCGTGACCCGCGAAGTGGCTGAAAAATTGCGCAGACATGACTCCCGGAATGCAACTCCAGCGGAAGATTAAAATTAATCCGTTCCGTTTTGTATTGCCAATACCGGGAGGACGTGTCGGTATTCCAGATGGCCCTTGGTCAGTCCAGGCCGAACGGAGGATTTGCGCCTGGATTCGGTTTGGGCGTGGTATGTCTTGAACGCCTCCCGGTTCGGGAATATAATGGCGCTACATTGTCGTGATGGGGGAGGCTTTTCGAAAAAGCCGTTGTATTGGGAGGGAATCTGTGATGGGAGGAGTGTATTATGAGGATCAAAGATCGTCGAGATGGTGAACGGCGTCGTTGCGTTTGCCCGGAGTACAGTTCGGAGGATCAACGAAGCGGACTGGAGCGACGTTCCGGGAAAGAACGACGCAAACCGGCTTCACTATCGGAAGTGATGGAAGGCGCGGACGCCACGGCCTTGGAGGGATTGATGAATGCCGATGACCAGTTCTTAAACAGCCTGGATCAATAGCGATACTGGCTGTGAGCGTATGGACGGGCCAACGGCGCCAGCGCTGGAAGCCCCGCCTCCTTTAAAGAGGATACTCATGATTATTGCCGGACAGTCTTTGACCCGTCGCGAGGTTATTAGCCGTGTGGGGTCTGTGGAGCAACTCGGAGGAACGCGGCACTATTCCCTGACCGAAGGGCGTGGCGCGGGAGTCCGGGCGATTGACATCGATACGGGCGCCGGTTTGAGGTTCACCGTTCTCCCGGACCGGGGGATGGATATTTCGCGCGCATCGTACAAGGATAAAAGTCTCGCCTATGGTTCCCCCACCGGCGAGACCCATCCGGCGTATTTTGACGCCCGTGGCAATGAATGGTTGCGCGGTTTTTATGCAGGACTGCTCACCACCTGCGGACTGACTTATCTGGGGCCGCCCACAAACGACGGCGCCACCGCGCTGGGGCTCCATGGGCGGATCGCTCACACCCCGGCCCGACGAGTCAATGACTTGTCGCGATGGGAAGAGGACGAATATATCATCGAGGTGCAGGGCATCGTCGAAGAAGGCGCCCTGTTTACTGACAAGGTCCGGTTGACGCGAACGATCCATACCCGAATGGGGGAGACCTCTTTTCAGATCCATGATCGTGTTAAAAATTTTGGATTCAAACCGGCGCCCTGCTGTATTGTCTATCACATGAACCTGGGCTTCCCCTTGCTGGATGATGGCGCCCGCTTCAAAGTGGCTGCCGAAGAGTGTAAGCCCTTTGACGCCGTCTCGGCTCAGGATGAGGAGTTCAAGGATTGTGTCAGCGCTCCGGTCGATGGGATTCCCGAAAAGAATTATCAATACCGCGTCAAGGAAGATGAGCATGGCTGGTCGGCGGCCATGCTCTTCAACGAAGCCTTGGGGCTGGGCTTTTATCAGCGCTTCGACGCCAGAACGCTCCCATGGCTGAATCAATGGAAACTATTGGGGCCAGGCGAATATGTGATGGGAATCGAACCCGGCAATGTCCCGGTTCTCAACCGCTGCCGTCTGCGTGAAAAGGGGCTTCTGGTGGAACTGGAGCCGGGAGAAGCGAAGGAATTCAATCTGGAAGTCGGTGTGCTGGATGGCGAAGAAGCCATTCGGGCTTTCTGCTATATGGTGGATCGACTTGGACAATAAACGGTCTTCTCATGGCGATTCAGGAACAGGAGTTCTTTTGGGATGAGTGTCTTTGATCCCGTTGAATTGGGCGGATTGACGTTGCCCAGCGCATTGATCCGCAGCGCCACTGCCGAGCGGATTTCGGTCGAGTCGGTCGAAGAGGGAGAACGACTGGCGGCCATGTACCAAGCCTTGATTGAGGGAGGCGCGGGCCTTGTCATTACCGGACATATTGCGGTGGATGCCTCGGGGAAAGTCATGGACGCCATGCCACAAATCCGTTCGGAATCTCAACGGGCCGGATGGAAACGAGTTGTCGAGCGCGCCCATCAGGCCGGCGGTCTGATCTGTGGACAGATCAATCATGGTGGCGGGCGGTGTTACGCCATGGAGCCCTCGCTTTTGAAGGGGCGTCTGGCTGGGCCGGTTTGTGTCTCCTCACTGCCTGATCTGCCACGGGATCCGCTTGATGGCGCAGTCTTGACCGACGGGCAGATCGAACAGATCATTGAGGCCTATGCCGAAACGGCGCTCGCGGTGAAGGAGGTCGGGATGGATGCGGTGCAGATACACGGCGCCCATGGATACCTGGGCAATCAATTCCTGTCTCCCTGGTCAAATCGCCGCACGGATCGGTGGGGGGAAACGTTGGAAAATCGCGCCCGCTTTTTGCGTGAGGTGGTGCGCGCTTGTCGTGAGAGCGTTGGAGCCGACTTCCCATTGGGCATGAAACTCGCGGCCATTGAAGACGAGGATAAAAAAGGATGGACGCCCGATGAGGCCATTCCGGCGGCCCAGTGGTTCGTATCGGATGGCCTCGACTTCATCGAGATTTCGGGTGGCTTCGATCGGAACCTGGCGGATGTCCGGGTTCGGCCGGACAAGGGAGAGGCTTGGTATCTTCCATTGGCGCGTCGCTTCAAGGAAGCCCTGAACATTCCAGTGATTGCCGTGGGGGGATTCCGTAGCCTGGCGGTCATGAACGAGGCCTTGGATTCGGGCGCTTGTGACGCTGTGTCCGCTTCCCGTCCCTTTATCTGCGAACCCGATTTTCCGAATCGGTTGCGGAGGGGGGAGAACAGCGCTTGTGGCTGTCGGAATCTGTGTCTTATGACGCCGGACGGCGTCACGCGCTGTGTCTTCAAGGAACGCAAGAACAAATGATGGAGACGGACTGATGCATAATACCCATTCCTGTCGCCTGTCGAATTGCAGATGGGGTCTTTTTGGAGTCCTTGTTTTGCTGTACAGATTGCTCGGATATCCTCTGGCCGAATGCGCGGAGTGGAATGTTCAAATCCGTCCCGACATGACCTTTGAAACGCTGCGTGACCACAATCTCGTCTTCAAAACCAAGTATCGTTTCTGGCAGGGAAATTGGGATTACTGTGAGACGCAGATCCATCAGTCCTCGGTGGGGAGTCAGCGCCTTTACAGTGGTCAGGTGGACAAGATCGGTCTGACAATCGACGGCATCCTCGCGACGCCCGATTCGAACAGTCTGCGTTTTGATTGGCTGTTGCGCGCCAATCGGGACATTGTAGGCCTGCGGGGTGGGGGAATCGAATTTACCTTTGAGGACGATGAACTGAAGCGGATCGGTCTTGCGCCACCCCGTATCCATAAGAACGGATGGACATGGGCCGTCGATGATGGAGAGCGCATTTCGGTCGAGTTTATTCCCCAACCTTCTTCAATCGCCTTCGAAGGAGGCAAAACCGACAAGCTGCGTGTCTTCTGGTTCGGCAATCGAATTGATCGTGGCGAGATGGTCGTGTCGATGCATATCGATTTTCCGGAAGAGACAACGGGATTGGTCTCGCAGGAAGAGCCCCTTTCGCCTGCGGAGACAAAAGACTGGTTTAAGGGGGCATTGCATTGGGATAAGAGCCCTGTCGATTTGAGCGCCCTGAACCATCGACCGGCTGGGAAATATGGTTTTGTTCGGGCCCGAGGGGAACATCTCGTCTTTGAAGATGGCTCGCCCATTCGCTTCTGGGGAGTCAACATTGCCGCCCAGGCCCTGTTCGTCCCCAAAGAACACATTGAGCAACAAGCCCGCCGCATAGCCCAACTTGGCTATAACCTCGTGCGACTCCATCATCACGATTCCAATGGCTGGGTTCCCCGCGTTGTTTTCGATCCGAAAAAGAACGACACACGCTCTCTCGATCCTGAGTTTATGGATCGGCTGGACTACTGGATTTATTGTCTTCGCGAAGAGGGAGTGTATGTCTGGCTGGATTTGCATGTGGGCCGTCGCCTGAAGCGGGGAGATGCCATCGGGCCGAGTTACGACGAAATGCTCGTTGGCGCCAAAAATCCGCACACGGGCGCTCCCATCAAAGGCTTCTGTTACTTCAATCCCATCGTCGAAGAACGCATGGCGGAGTTTAATCGGGATTATTTGTCGCATGTTAATCCGTATACCCAAAATGCGTATAAGGATGAGCCGGCTGTGGTGGGGATCCTCCTGACCAATGAAAATCCCCTCCTTCATCATTTCGATAAGACATTCACCGATCCGGTTTTGCAACCGATTCATTTTAAGTGGATTGATAACGCGGCTCGCGCCTTCGCAGAAAGGGTGGGATGGAAAAAGGACCTGTCCTGGCGTCAGTGGTCCGATGCTCAGCGGCGGCTGTTTCTCTCCGACTGTGAATATCGGTGGAACAACCGGATGATCGATCGCCTGCGCGCCCTCGGCGTGCGCGTTCCCATTGCCACCACGCAGCGGTGGCATGGCCTGCCCTTGTTTACAGTCCCGTCCATGATAGCGGGCGATATGATCGACATGCACTCCTATGGCGACGATGATTTGCTGAAGACGGATCCGCGCCGCACGGATAACTTTCTGGGGCATATCGCCGCCACCCATCTTGC